>JBGTFJ010000368.1:0-16465 GCA_041747355.1 Burkholderiales bacterium | reverse complement strand
ACGATCGCAAACACACGCTAACCGAACTGCAGACGCATCTCGACGGCCGCTCGCCGCGTTTCGACAACGAGCACCGTTTGCAGCACAAGGACGGCAGCTGGCGCTGGGTGCTCGCGCGCGGCTGTGCGATTCGTAATGCGTCGGGCAAAGCTTATCGCGTGCTCGCACTTCACACCGATATCACGGCGCGTAAGCGCGTGCACGAAGCGCTGGCCGATATTGCCGATGGACTTGCCGCAGCGGGCGGCGAACAATGTTTTCAGGTGCTGACGCGCAATTTCGCCGCGGTGCTTGGCGTACGCGAAGCTTTCGTCTGCGAGTGCCTGAATTATCCAACGACGCGCGTGCGCATGCTCGCGTATTGGGTCGACGGCGCGTTCGGCCAACCCAGGGAATTCGACCTCGCCGGCACCTCGTGCGAAGAAGTCATTGCGGATGGCAAGGTCATCTGTTACCCGAAAGGCGTAGGCGAGCGTTATCCGATCGAGAAACGGCTCAACCGCGACGGCTATCTCGGCATTCCCATTTTCGGTTGCGATGGGCGCGTGATCGGACATATCGCGTACCTGCACAACGGCCCGCTGATGGACGATCTGCCAAGCTTCGCGATCCTGAAAATTTTTGCCGCGCGCGCCGCGCTCGAGCTAGAACGCCGGTTACTCGTCGCGTCTGCCGCGGTCGGCCGGGCCGCTTAGGAGAAACTTATGCAGCAGCGCAGCGTGCTCGTCATCGAAGACGAAGTCATCATCGCCGATCTCGTCAAGCTGCACCTGCGCGACCTCGGCTGCCAGGTCAAGCTCGCGTTCGACGGCCTCGTCGGCGTGACCGAAGCCGAAGCCAAGCGTTACGATCTGATCATTCTCGATCTGATGCTGCCCGGCATCGATGGCCTCGAAGTGTGCCGCCGTTTGCGCGGCAAATCGAACTACACGCCGATATTGATGCTGACCGCCAAATCGACCGATCTCGATCGCGTGCTCGGCCTAGAAATGGGCGCCGACGACTATCTGACCAAGCCGTTCAACATTATGGAACTCGTGGCGCGCGTAAAGGCGATTTTCCGCCGAGTCGATGCGTTGCAGGCGGACACCTCCGGCGGGCACGGTAAAGTCGTCAGCTCGCGCGGCATCATGCTCGACGCCAACAAGCGCGAAGCGACCATGGACGGGCGCTCGCTCGAACTGACCAGCAAAGAGTTCGATTTGCTGTTTCATCTGTTGCAGAACCGCGACCGCGTATACAGCCGTTCGCAGTTGCTCGATCACGTCTGGGGCTATCAGCACAGCGGCTACGAGCATACCGTCAATTCCTTCATCAACCGGCTGCGCAACAAGATCGAGCCCGATCCGGCAAAGCCGCGCTATATCGTGACCATGCGCGGCGTCGGCTACAAATTCAGCACGAGCGAACCGGTTCGGGAGTAACCATTTGTCATGTTCAAGACGCTCTACAGCAAGCTGGTCGGCGCACTGCTGCTGCTGTTTTGTCTGCTCGCGGCATTGTTTTTCTTCCTGCTGAAGTTTTCGTTCGAAGCCTATCAGGACGCGATAACGCAGGAACTCAATCGCAAGCTCGCCTCCGAACTCGCGTCCGAGTATCTCGAAGCCGGCGAGCTGAACGTCAAGACCTTCCAGCAGCGCTTCGATACCGCGATGCGCGTCAATCCTTCAGTGGAAAACTACCTGCTCGATGCCGACGGCAACGTGCGTGCATCCGCTGTGCCGTCAAAGAAGCTCGCGCGCGAGCAGGTCGACATGGCGCCGGTCACACGTTTTCTGAGCGGCAGCGCGCAACTCCCGATCCGCGGCGACGATCCACTCGATGCGCAGCGCAAGAAGATTTTCTCGGCGACCGAGGTTCACGTCGAAGATGCCGGCTCTTGTTATCTCTATGTGATTCTCGGCGGCGAGCAGTACGACGTCGTCGCCGAGCGCTTTCAGCAGGGTTATATCCTGCGGCAAAGCGGCTGGATCATGGGCGCCGGCCTGATCTGCGCGCTGCTCGTCGGCTTCATTATTTTCGCGCTGGTCACCGGCAAGCTGCGCCGTCTGGCGGCTGCGATGGATACGTTTCGGCGCAGCAATTTCAACGAAAAAGTTTTGTTCCGGGGCACGCGATCGGGTGACAGCGGCGACGAAATCGATCGTCTCGGCGCGACCTACAACGAAATGGTCGAGCACATCACCCGGCAGTTTCGCGAACTGCAAAACAGCGACGAGGAGCGGCGCGAGCTGATCGCCAATGTGTCGCACGATTTACGCACGCCGCTGGCGGCGCTGCGCGGATATCTCGAGACGCTGTTGATGAAGGAAGGCACGTTGTCAGAGCAGGAGCGCCGCAATTATCTGGAAATCGCCACACGCCAGGGCGAGCGACTGACAACGCTGGTTGCACGTTTGTTCGAGTTGGCCAAGCTGGAAGGCGGCCAGGTCGAACCGAATCGGGAGGCGTTCCAGCTAGGCGATCTCATCGAAGACATCGCGCAGAAATTCGGGCTGGCGGCGAAACAGCGCGAGGTCGAGATTCGCACCGAGATTCCCGGCGGTGATCCGTTCGTGCTCGGCGACATCGGTCTGATCGAGCGCGTTCTGGAAAACCTGATCGAAAACGCGCTGCGCCACACGCCGGCCGGCGGCAAGATTTCGCTGGCGCTTGCCCCGGGCGAGAAAAAAGTCACGGTCGAGATCAGCGATACCGGCGCCGGTATCGCGCACGAAGACATGCCCCATATCTTCAACCGCTTTTACCGGGGCGACAAAAGCCGGCGGCAGCATACCGGCAACGCCGGGCTCGGGCTCGCCATCGTCAAATCGATCCTGAGCCTGCACGGCAGCGAAATCGACGTCACCAGCTCGCGCGGCGAGGGCGCGAGTTTCAGATTCGCGCTGCCTCTTGCGGAGGGCGCCGCCCGTCGTCAACCCGAAGCCGCGGCGCTGTTATAGATTCAGCGCGAGCAGGGACGTTTTCGCTGAGCCATCCGGCAAATTTCTTCATTCCGGCACATCAAGGGGCACGGCCGGGCGGACTCTAACCGGGTACGCCAATTGCTGATATTCGCCACGGGGAGGCAATAACGGCATGGACGAAAGAAGGTCCGCGCTGATGCCTCGACAAAACAGACGAGCTATCGACGATGAAAACCGGACAGATTCTGAATTACGCGGGAACGAGACACGAAATCGTTCAAGTCTCGAACGCCCAGGTTACGACACGCCTGGTCGGAAAAAAGAGTTCAGCGCTCAATACCTGGAGCAAGACGCGGCTGGCCTTCATGCTGCGCGCGCAACAAGTCGTTCTTGAGCGGCGCCAGTTCTGGAAGCAGGGCTTGCATCTGAAGCCGCAAACGAGATCGGCGGGCACCGCGGCTTAGCGGAAGACTCACGCGGAGCGAACTTCTTTATTAATTCGACGGAACAACTCTTCGTGCTGTTGTCCGCCATCAACTGATTTTCAGTAGCTCAACTTCGAAAACAAGCGCCGCATTCGGCGGAATAACGTTGCCCGCGCCGCGCGCGCCGTAACCGAGTTCCGGCGGAATGGTCAGTTTACGAACGCCGCCGACCCGCATGCCGGCCACACCTTCGTCCCAACCAGCTATTACCCGACGCTTGCCGAGATCAAAGCTGAATGGCTGGCCGCGATCCTTGCTCGAATCGAATTTTTTACCATCGGTCAGCCAACCCGTGTAATGCACGGATACCGCCTGGCCTGCGTGTGCCGCGTCTCCTTCGCCGAGCTTGACATCTTCATACTGCAAACCGGAATCAGTGGTTATGGTCATCTTGTCATTACGCCAGTAAGAAAAAACAGTGCGCCAGTTACCGTCTCGCGCACCAGCTTCAATCGTCGCTAAGCAGAAATTCGCGAACTGCATCGATCTGATCTTGCGCCATCAACATCGGCGCATGACCTACTCCGGCAAATTCGACGAGTCTGGCTCGCGGCCCGCGCGTCAGCATTTCCTGCGCAGTCCTGGGCAGCAACAAATCCGAGTCGGCGCCGCGTACGATCAGCACCGGACAGCGTATTTCGTCCCACAGTGGCCATAAGTTTACATCGTAGAACAGGGTGCCGCGGAACGGCTCGGCAATCCCCGGATCGTAACTGAAGCCATAACTGCCGTCCTTGCCTTGCCGTGAACTATGCGTGGCCAGATGCCGCCATTGTGCATCGGTGAGTGGGCCGAACGACGCGCAGAATTTGCGCAGATACTGTTCAAGCTCGCCAAGCGCTCCAAAGCGAGGATCTTTGCCGACGTAGGACGCGATGCGCTGCAGCGCATCGCGCGGTACGAACGCCCCGGCGTCGTTCACCACCAGACGTCGAATCGGTGATTGTGGTTGCGCCGCCAGCATTATTCCGATCAACGCGCCCATCGAGGTACCGACCCAGTCGATTCGCTGCTCGCCTTTCCGCACATGCAGCCGTTGCCACA
Source organism: Burkholderiales bacterium (assembly GCA_041747355.1). Classification (GTDB taxonomy): domain Bacteria; phylum Pseudomonadota; class Gammaproteobacteria; order Burkholderiales; family JACMKV01; genus JACMKV01. The sequence goes on along the minus strand of JBGTFJ010000368.1, from coordinate 12,030 downwards.
TGGCCCCCCAGCGCGAGCGGACGGGCTTGGCGCTAACGCGGGCGATTAGCGCGGCCATATCGGTCAGATAAAGCGGATAGCCATAGTCCTTCTTGTGCTGCAGCCAGTCGCTGGCGCCGCGTCCGACGACGTCCGGACAAACCACACGGCAGGCGCCGGAAAGCGCATCGGCGAGAAAGTCGAAATCGCGCGCATTACGCGTCAACCCATGAACGCAGATAACGATATGCGGGTTGGCGCGATTGCCCCAATCGGTGTAAGCGACGCGATGAAAGCCGTGCGCGGTCAAGCTCGGATAAGCATCGATGTGCATTACCGCTATCTCACTGTTTGAAGCCAGCGCGGATTATAGCCGCTGCATGCATCGATCGAATGACAACGGAGATCGGCACATTCCATTGAGTGGAGAACCAAATAGGACTAAAATAGTCCTAATTAGCGAGGCAGGGAGGCAAAATGCTACGCATGAGCAAGATGGCCGATTACGGCACGGTGGTTATGACCGCGATGGCGCGCTCGCCCGACCACGTTCACAGCGCCGGCGATCTGGCCGCGCTGGCACATTTGCCGGCACCGACGGTCAGCAAGATTCTGAAGATGCTGGCTCGCCACGAATTGCTCGCATCGGTGCGCGGCGCGAAAGGCGGCTATACGCTGGCACGGTCTCCGGCTGCGATCACGATCGCGGAAGTCATCGACGCTATGGAAGGCCCTATTGCAATCACCGAATGCAGCAGCGCGTCGAGCGCCTGCGAGCAAGAGGGTTCGTGTTCGGTGCGGGCGAACTGGCGCACCATCAATCGCGCGATCTGGCGCGCACTGAACGAGGTATCGCTGGCAGAAATGGTGCAGCCGCGCCTGCATGCGGTCGATCTTGGCGCGATACGGGCGCGCCGGCAGGAGGCTAAGCATTGACTGGTTCGAATGGACGGTTTTAGCGGAGATTTTATATGGCAACTGCAACACATCAACTCGACGCGCTGATTTCGCAGGAATACAAGCACGGTTTCGTCACTGATCTCGAAACGGATACGATCCCGCGCGGCTTGAATGAAGACGTCGTTCGCCTGATTTCGGCCAAAAAGAACGAGCCGGCATTCATGCTCGAATGGCGACTAGCCGCCTATCGGCACTGGTTGACGATGACCGCGCCCGAATGGGCGCACGTGCATTATCCACCGATCGATTATCAGGAAATCAGTTATTACTCGGCGCCGAAGTCGAAGAAAGACGGTCCGAAAAGTCTCGACGAGGTCGACCCTGAATTGCTGCGCACCTACGAGAAGCTCGGCATTCCGCTGAAAGAGCGCGAGATTCTCGCTGGTGTCGTCGCCGTCGATGCAGTCTTCGACAGTGTATCGGTCGGCACTACGTTCAAGAAAAAACTCGGCGAGATGGGCATCATCTTCTGTTCGTTCTCGGAGGCAGTGCAGGAGCACCCCGAACTCGTGCGTCAGTATCTGGGTTCGGTCGTGCCGAGCGGCGACAATTTTTACGCGGCGCTCAACTCGGCGGTGTTTTCCGACGGCTCGTTCGTCTACATCCCGAAAGGTGTGCGCTGCCCGATGGAGTTGTCGACGTATTTCCGCATCAATGCGCAGAATACCGGCCAGTTCGAACGGACGCTGATCATCGCCGAAGAAGGCGCCTACGTCAGCTATCTCGAAGGCTGTACGGCGCCGATGCGCGACGAAAATCAGCTGCACGCGGCGGTCGTAGAACTAATCGCACTCGACAATGCGCGCATCAAGTATTCGACCGTGCAGAACTGGTATCCGGGCGATAAGGAAGGCAAGGGCGGCATCTATAACTTCGTGACCAAGCGCGGCGATTGCCGCGGCGCCAATTCGCATATTTCGTGGACGCAGGTCGAAACCGGCTCGGCCATCACCTGGAAATATCCGAGTGTAATTTTGAGGGGCGACAACTCGGTCGGCGAGTTTTATTCGGTCGCACTGACCAACAACCGCCAGCAAGCCGATACCGGCACCAAGATGATTCACATCGGCAAGAACACGCGCAGCACCATTGTCTCCAAAGGTATTTCCGCGGGCCGTGGTCAGAACGCGTATCGCGGCCTGGTCAAGGTGTTGAAAAGCGCCGACGGCGCGCGCAACTATACGCAATGCGATTCGCTGCTGCTCGGCGACCGCTGCGGCGCGCATACCTTTCCGTATATCGAGGTCAAGAATCCGACCGCTAAAGTCGAGCACGAGGCGACAACTTCGCGCATCGGCGAAGATCAGATGTTTTACTGTCTGCAGCGCGGCATTTCCGCGGAAGACGCGGTGTCGATGATCGTCAACGGCTTCTGCAAGGAAGTGTTCAAGGAATTGCCGATGGAGTTCGCGGTAGAAGCGCAAAAGCTGCTAGGCGTCAGTCTGGAAGGCAGCGTGGGGTGATCAGGAAATCAGCAACGACAAGGATAGTATCGATGCTTAAAGTAAAAAATCTGCAAGCGAAAATCGACGGCAAGGAAATTCTGCGCGGAGTCGATCTTGAGGTCAAAGCCGGTGAAGTTCACGCCATCATGGGCCCGAATGGTTCGGGCAAGAGCACGCTTGCGCAAGTGCTAGCCGGCCGCGAAACCTATGAAGTGACCGGTGGCACTGTTGAATATGACGGTAACGATCTTCTGGAACTCGCGCCTGAGGAACGGGCGCGGGCGGGTTTATTTCTGGCGTTCCAGTATCCGGTCGAAATCCCCGGGGTCAGCAATGTCTACCTGCTGAAAGCGGCGCTCAACGCGGTGCGCAAGCATCGCGGTGAACCCGAGCTCGACGCGATGGATTTCCTGGCGTTGGTCAAGGACAGGATGAAGCTGGTCGAGATCAGCCAGGAATTCCTGTATCGCGCGGTCAACGAAGGTTTTTCCGGCGGCGAGAAAAAGCGTAACGAGATTCTCCAGATGGCAGTACTGGAGCCGAGGCTCGCGATTCTGGACGAGACCGATTCAGGCCTCGATATCGATGCGATGAAAATCGTCGCCAACGGCGTCAACTCACTGCGTTCGCCGGATCGCGCCATCATCATGGTCACGCATTATCAGCGCCTGCTCGACTATATCGTGCCTGATTTCGTACATGTGCTGTCGGATGGGCGCATCGTGAAATCCGGCGGACGTGAACTGGCGCTGGAGCTCGAAGAGCGCGGTTACAGTTGGCTTGAGGGCGGCTCCGAGTCTGCTGCGCAATCCGGCGCTCGCGCCGGTGGGGGAAGTCACGTATGAACGCGATCGAGCGCTATAGCGCGGATTTTGCGCGCGTTAAAAGCACGCTTCCCGGTTCGTCGATCGGCTGGCTGCAGGACGCGCGCCGCGACGCGCTGTCGCGTTTTGCCGAGCGCGGAATTCCAACCACGCGCGACGAGAACTGGAAATACACCGATGTGAGCTCGCTCGACAAGCGCGCGCTGATAGCGGTGCCGCCGACGAATGGTGCTGATGCGGCAGCGCTTGCGGCAAGCGTCGAACGGTTGGCGCTGGCTGCCGAATATCATCTGCTGGTGTTTGTCGATGGCCGTTACGATCGCGATCTGTCGCGGCTCGGCGACTTACCGGCTGGCGCCACCATCGACAGTATAGCCGAAGTGCTTGGGCGCGACCCCGGGTTGCTGGAAGCGCATGTCGGCGGCGAACTCTGGCCGCATGGCGCGTTCGGCTGGCTGAATACCGCACTCGCAGCCGACGGTGCTGTAATTCATCTTGCGGATGACACCGTTGTCGAGCAGCCGGTGCATCTGCTGTTTCTCTCGACCGGCAACGCCAGCGCAATTCACCCGACCAATCTGATCGTCGCTGGCAACGACGCCAAGGTAACGGTAATCGAGCATTACGCAGGCGACGATGGCGCGACTTATTTTACCAATGCGCTGACACGTGTCGTCGTAGGCGAAAACGCGGACGTCGTACATTACAAACTGCAGCAGGAAAGCGCAAAAGCGTTTCATATCGCCGGCGTCCATGCCAGACAGTCTGCGCACGGCCGGTTCGCGTCCCACTCGATTTCGCTCGGCGCACAGCTCGCGCGCAACGATATCAGCACGCATCTCGCGGCCGGCAGCCACTGTGAGTTGAATGGTCTCTATCTTGCCGACGGCCGACGTCATGTCGATCATCACACGCGCATCGATCATGCTGAACCGGACGCGACGAGTTCAGAGGTTTACCGCGGCATTCTCGATGGCGGCGCGCGCGGTGTGTTCAATGGCAAGGTGGTGGTCCATCAGGACGCGCAGCGCACCGACGCCAAACAGGAGAATCACAATCTGCTGTTATCGAAGAACGCCGAGATCGACACCAAGCCCGAGCTCGAAATTTATGCCGACGATGTCAAGTGCACGCATGGCGCGACTATCGGCCAGCTCGACGACGCGATGCTGTTTTATCTGCGTTCGCGTGGCCTGGATGAAGCCGCGGCTCGGAGCCTGCTGATTTACGCATTTGCCCACGACATCATCGACCGCATGGCTTTGCAACCATTGCGCAAGCGGCTGGAACGTCAATTGATCGAACGGCTGCCGCTGGGATCGACCGAAATATCGTTCAATGAACTCCTGCTGGATGGGCAATCGGCTACCGACCAAATAAAACAAATACTGGCCAATAAACACACGAGGCAAATATGAGTCAAGTAAATGCGTTGCAGCGCCCGCCGCATCGGTTCGATGCCGAGAAATGGCGCGCCGATTTTCCGATCCTGCGCCGACAGGTAAATGGCAGGCCGCTGATTTATCTGGATAACGCCGCCACCAGCCAGAAACCGCAGGCCGTGATCGATGCCGAGAGCAGCTATTACTCGCAGACCAACTCGAATATCCACCGCGGTGTTCACCGCCTGAGCGAACTGGCGACGAATCAATACGAGGCGGCGCGCGGCAAGGTCCGGCGCTTCATCAATGCAGCGAACGACCGCGAAATTATATTCGTGCGCGGGACGACTGAAGCGGTCAACCTGGTCGCGCAAAGCTATGGCGCGAAGAACATCAAAGCCGGCGACGAGATCGTCATCAGCACGATGGAGCATCATTCGAACATCGTGCCGTGGCAGCTACTGTGCGAGCGCACGGGAGCCTTGCTGCGCGTCGTGCCGATCAACGATGACGGCGAATTTCTGTTCGATGAATACCGCAAGATCGTTAATGAGCGCACGAAGTTCGTTGCCGTCGTGCATGTATCGAATGCGCTTGGCAGCATCAATCCGGTCAAAAAGATTATCGAACTCGCGCATCGCTTCGGCGCGAGGGTTTTAGTCGACGGCGCGCAGGCGGTACCGCACCTGACAGTCGATGTGCAGGACCTCGATTGCGATTTCTACGCGTTTTCGAGTCACAAAATCTATGGTCCGACCGGCATTGGTGTCCTGTACGGCAAGGCCGCGCTGCTGAACGCGATGCCGCCATATCAGGGTGGCGGCGACATGATCCGGCAAGTGACTTTCGAGAAATCGACGTATAACGAATTGCCGTACAAGTTCGAGGCAGGCACACCCAATATCGCCGGGGTTATCACGCTGGGCGCGGCGCTCGATTACGTCGGCGCGATTGGCCTGGGCGCGATTGCCGCGCATGAACACGAACTTCTGGAATACGCGACAGCGGCCGCCGCGGAGGTTCCCGGCATGCGATTGATCGGTACCGCGCGCGATAAAGCCGGCATCCTGTCATTCGTGCTCGATGGCATTCATCCGCACGATACCGGCACGATACTCGATCATCAGGGCGTCGCGATTCGCACGGGCCACCATTGCGCAATGCCGTTGATGGCGCGCTTCAAGGTGCCGGCAACCGCACGCGCGTCGTTTGCGTTGTATAACACGCGGGAAGATGTCGACGCGCTGTTCGCCGGCATCGCCAAGGTACGGCAGATGTTCGCGAAATGAACGGCACATCGAAACGGAGACGCTGATGTCGGATTTGCGCGAGCTGTATCAAGAGGTCATTTTCGATCACAACCGCAAGCCGCGGAATTTCCGCAAGCTCGATCCGGCCGACCGGCTGGCGGAAGGTTTCAATCCGTTATGCGGCGACCGGATTACGGTCTATGTGAAATTCGATCAGGGCGTGATCAGCGACGTCAGCTTCGAGGGCAGCGGCTGCGCCATTTCGACGGCATCGGCGTCATTGATGACTGAGGCGCTGAAAGGCAAAACGGAAGCCGAAGCGCGCGCATTGTTCGCGAATTTTCACAGCGCGGTGACCAACCACGGCTGCGAGAAATGCGTCGATCTCGGCAAGCTGGAAGTGCTGGCCGGCGTCGCCGAGTATCCTTCGCGCGTGAAATGCGCAACGCTGGCGTGGCACACGTTTACCGCGGCGCTCGATCAGAAAGATCAGCCTGTCACGACCGAATAGCGTTCTCGCAACCCAATCCTGGGAAGAAATAATGGACGAGTCTATCGACGAAAAGCCAAGAATCGCGCAGAGCGACGTGCAGAAGCACGAAAGCCCGAAAGACCCAGCGCGCAATGACGCACCGGAAAAAAGCGTCCCGCAAGATGGCCTCGAGCAGAACATCGTTGCCGCACTGCGCGAAGTGTACGATCCGGAAATTCCGGTAAACATCTATGATCTGGGATTGATTTACGCGATCGATATCGAGTCATCGGGAGACGTGCATATTCAGATGACACTGACCGCGCCGGGGTGTCCGGTCGCGCAGACTTTTCCGGCAACTGTCGAAGACAAGGTCAATACCGTTTCCGGCGTTTCTGACACGCACGTCGAACTGGTCTGGGAGCCGCCGTGGTCGCAGGAAAACATGTCGGAAGCGGCCAGGCTGCAGCTCGGTATGCTCTGACGCCGCTGGCCGATGTCTGACTGGACCGATGTTGCGGCGGTCGCCGAATTTCCGCCCGATGAGACACGCAGCCTTGAGGTAGAAGGAGCCCTGATCGCCGTCGTTAATCTTGACGGTGAGTACTACGCAATAGAGGACGTCTGCACCCACGATGGCGGCCGACTGACCGGCGGACCTTTGTGCGGCGATGCGATTGTTTGCCCGCGTCACGGGGCGCGCTTTTCGGTCAAGACCGGCGAGGCGCTTGCGCCGCCTGCGTATGAGCCTGTCGCCGTTTTTCCGGTCCGCGTCGAGGCCGGGCGGGTGCAGGTCAGAGATGACCGCTGGGACTGACGAACGATCTCCCGCCACGCAGCTGGACCGAGGCAGCGAACCGATCAGCATAATTTTGAATGCCTCTGCCGGCACACACGGCGAGGAAACTCGTGACCGTTTGCTGGGCTTTTTTCGGGCGCGAGGACACGAGGTGGATATCGCGCTTTGCAAAAGCGGCGAAAAGCTTCAGCGCCTCGCTGAAGCGGCATTGCGATCAGGGGCTCGCATCATTGCTGCCGGCGGCGGCGACGGTACCATCAGCACGGTCGGCGCCGCGCTCGCTGGAACTAGTGCGGCACTTGGTGTGCTGCCGCTCGGCACTCTGAATCATTTCGCCAGGGACCTCGGCATTCCACTCGAACTCGAAGCCGCGGCGGATAACCTGTTGGCAGGCCGCGTCGCGCGCGTGGACGTGGGCGAAGTGAATGGCCGCGTCTTCCTGAACAATTCCAGTCTTGGCCTTTATCCGCGGATCATACGACAACGCGAAATCACGCGCGAACAACTGGGCTGGGGCAAGTGGCCGGCCTTCGTGTGGGCAAGTCTGATCATGCTGCGCCGTTACCCGTTGCTGGAAGTATGTTTGCACACGTGCGGGACGGAAATGCGGCGGCGTACCCCATTCGTCTTTGTCGGCAACAACGAATATCAAATCGAGGGGTTCGATTTCGGCGCGCGCAATCGCCTGGATAGTGGACACCTCAGCGTTTACATCGCGCGCGACGTGGGAAGGCTGGGCTTGTTGCGGCTGGCGGTTCGCGCGCTAGCCCACCGCTTGCGCGATGAAAAGGATTTCGATGCGTTATTTGTGGAAGAAATCGCGATCGAGACGCCGCGTCGAAGATTACGCGTTTCGACGGACGGCGAGGTTACTCTGATGTCCCCGCCTTTTCGCTACCGTGTGCGGCGCGGCGCATTGCGAGTTGTCGTTCCCTTGACGGCGTTCCCCTGACAGCGTCGATCTAGCGCTCAAGCTTTGCCTGAAGCAGTGAATGCGATTTCGTGGTTCGTAGGTGAACGAAACGCCAAGCCCTCGGTATTCAAGGGAAAAGAATGTCGCTAAACAGCGACAAATAGGTTGCATTTCCGCTGCTTTTCCTGCAAATATACGTTTCGCTGTCTGGCCGTGCACGTCGACGGCTTTCTTAAAGCAAAGTCTCAAAAAGCGCAATCGTTCCCAAGTTCAAGTAATACTTGAAAAACACTTTATAGTGTTTTATAGTTAAACCATAATGTTCTTGGGAAGTAATCATGCGTCTGTTAATAATAGCTGCCTTCATCTTGCTGCCTATCTTTTTCGCGCCTTTAGCCGGTGCGGCGCCGCATACCTTGCAGTTCAAGGCGGTCAAGACGAAGCTCAACAAGAACGGTCTCGATATTCGCGTCGTCGAGGGCGACTGGGGCACCGCAAACGTCGAGGATATCGAGAATTTGCTGTATTCGGTCGCCAATGAATTGTGGGCGTACTTCCCGAAGAAAAAGTTGCCGCCGCTGATCGTCAAGAATTACGGCGATAGCCCGATGGTGCTTTATGAAAAAGGGCCGATGGGCGAATACATCATTTACTTGAGCGCGAAGGATATGCGCTGGTCGCAGTTCGCGTATCAATTCGCCCATGAATTCGCGCACATTTTGTCGAACTACGACAACAAGGAAGTCAAGAACAAACTGTTCGTGAAACACAACCAGTGGTTTGAAGAAACCATTTGCGAGATCGCGGCGCTGTTTACCCTGAAGCGGTTGGCGACGACTTGGGAAACAGCCGCGCCTTACGAATCATGGACGCCCTATGCTCCGGCGTTTCGCGATTACGCCGATCATTTGTTGAACGAGAGTCATCGTCAGCTGGTCGGGGGTAAGACCCTGGCCGATTGGTATTTCGACAATCAGGAGGTTTTGAGCAGCGATCCTTATCGCCGCGAAAAAAATGAAGTGGTCGCAACGACGTTGCTGACGCTATTCGAGCGGTACCCGGAGAACTGGGAGGCGATCAGTTTCCTGAACTATGAGAAGAATCATGCTTCGAAGGGGTTTCGCGAATACCTCGACAGTTGGTATTCCTGCGCGCCGCAGAAGCATAAAGGATTCATTCGGGAAACGATTGCAATGTTCGATCGTCCTAGCAACACACAGGCAAGTCTGGAAGGGCAGACTCCGGGCCAGTCCGCGTTGATTCCTGTAAACTCGCAATAAGCTAGGACGAATTATTTCCTAGAAACAAACAGCGCCGCGCGGCGCTGTTTGTTTTTGTGCATCGTTATTTGCTGTTTGGTTTTTTGAACCGCAATTCGCTCCCGGATGACGTCTGTGTCGCAGCTTGGCAGTCCACGACCAGCCGCCTATTATCGACTGATGAACGCTTACGGTTTCCTTGCGGTTGGTCTCGGTGCTGCATTGGGTGCATGGCTACGCTGGGGTTTGAGCGCGTGGATGAACCCACTGACCGCATCGCTGCCTCTGGGTACCCTTGCGGCAAACCTCGTTGGTGGTTATCTCATCGGAATCGCCGTCGAATATTTCCTGAGAGATGGCAGCGCTGAGATGCAGCTTTTTGTTATAACAGGATTTCTCGGCGGGCTGACGACGTTTTCGACCTTTTCCGCGGAAACGATAGCGCTGTTTTCCCCCTTGCAATTCGCCTGGGCCGCTTTGCTGATCGTGCTGCATGTAGCCGGCTCTCTGGCAATGACCTGGCTGGGAATTTTGACCGCACGTTTGCTGCGCTAAGGATTCCGGGATCCTTCAAACCGAAAGCGATCACGGCAACTTACATGCTCGTCGAACGCTCCTGCGATCACAGGTTCGCCGCCGCGGTGGCTGGCCGGCTGAGAATGCTGCGATGTCAGCTCGATCTTGCACCATCCGGTCAAATCGACGAACCAGCAGGGCGAAATCAGCTTGATCCAGATTTCCGCGTTTGGCACAGGCACATGAACGTCGCTATCTCTATCAGTAAAGCGCCGGATATCAAGCGATTGGCCGGATCTCGAACGAAACTTCACCACTTGGACTCGTTTTGACCCGGCCAATATCATGGCTTGCGCGCGAGCGAGTTTCAGAAAAGGCATGTCAACGCACAACCTGTTTTCGCGAATCTGAAATACGGAATGCTGCGTTTGCGACGGCGATTCCTGGTAAAAGAGCTCGCGCCTGCCCACCATTTTGAGAAAACGGTTTCGGCACAGAATCATCTGGCTTTCGTGGCGCAGCACCGCGCACCGTTTTATCTTGAGTTCTTCTTCGTTCAGCTCCAGCGAGTAGACATCGGCCTCACTCGCGACCGATGCTTTGCCATGAAGCAAATAGCTGAACCAGCGTACCTTGGCATCGATGCGCCGACGCGCAAATGTCAGCGACAGCGCCAGCGAATTGTGATCGGGATGACGATCGCTGAGCGAAGGTGCGATCACCATCGATGACCGAAAGGTCTCGATTTCGGCAATCAGGTCGGAGAACAGCTGCCCGCCTTCGGTCAGTTCAGCAGTCAGCCCCTGATCGGCATATCCCAGAAAGCGCGCACAATTGCGCGGAACCGAAAGTGTCTTGAGTGCGGCGAACGCCTCTAATCTTCGCTTGCGTCCCCAACGTCCGCGGCCGGCTGCGTCTATACGCCAGCGTTTTTCGGCAGCGCGTTGCGGCCACGGATTGTTGTCGCCATCAGTTGCGAAAACGACGCGAACCGACGCGCCGATATGTTGCGCGCGTTGAAGCAACCCGCCGGCGGCAAGACTTTCATCGTCCGGATGCGGCGCGACCACGAGCACGCGATCATGTTGATTTAGCTGAAGCGCCGGCATTTCAGAACGTCTGAATACAAGAGGTTGCGCCCGCGAGACTCCCTATTCGTGCTAATTGCTGTCCCACGGATTAATCGGCTGCCCGGCGGACTCACTTTCGGGAAATTCGATTGCCCGAATGCGATTTTCCAGAGCTTCGATTTCAACGTCCAGCGACGTACCGCGGTCGAGCAGGCTTTTGACCTCCTCCTTCGAATGATTCGGATCCAGCAAATCTTCGCTGATCTTCGTCCGCGTCATTTCCATTTCGGTCAAACGCGCGCGCAGCGATTCGAGATCGATTTTATTATCAGCCATGGCGTACCTGGTTTTTCGGCACCGGTCTTCGAGTCGCGAGCCCCGCGACCTGCTTGATCAGCCAGGCATAGCGCGGTACGGTCAGCAGGAACGCGGACCACAGGCTGCGCGGCATTTTACTGACCTTCCTGCGATTCGAACGAATCAGAATCAGCCCCAAACCGGCGATCAATAAACGGTAACGAAGAAAGGCGCGGACGACGCCGATACCCCCGTCAACCACAGAGATCGGAGTGCGCAACTGGTGAACGATCAGAGCAAGTTCATTGCGTTGCACATCGGCTTCTGCAATCAGCCATTCGCGCCGCAACTGCAATTGAGAGTGTTCGCGGCTCATCAAGCGCTTAAATTAATGTGATCTTTTTTCAGCTCGGCAAGCGTTGCGGCAAACAGTGCCGCGTGCGCCTTCGCCTTGGTGCGGAAAGCGATTAGCGCGGCCACGCCCAGTAACAGATAAAGCAGCGTCATAATTGCAAGCACCGTGAGCCGATTGGTGTCCCAGAACGCGACCACGATATAGAACGTCAGCAACAGCACCCCAAAGCTTGCACAGAACACGCCCACTACAGCGTACACCATCAACTCGATGAGACGCTCTTTCTCCTCCTGAATTTCGTTGGAGACGAGCTGTAGGCGCGTGTACAGGATCGCGATGCCGGTCCTGCCGAGGTTTCTTAGCGAGTGGACGAGCCCTTGCGATTGGGAGCCAGGCGCCTCCATGCCGCGCCTAGCGACGATTCACGAGCAAGCCGAGCATAAAGCCCAGCGCTCCGGCGACACTCAACGCCTTCCACGGATTTTCCTGCACGTAGCTCTCTGTCGCGC
>JBGTFJ010000367.1:0-6669 GCA_041747355.1 Burkholderiales bacterium | reverse complement strand
CGCGATTTTTCAGGTTTCGAAACGGCAAGGCTGAGCCGGCGGGCAACTTTAACGAGGTTCCGACCGATCGCCAATCCCAGATCGGCATTACCATGATGGCCATGGAAAGCGATAAACCGCTGATGTTCGAACCTGCCAAGCGTTATCCTTTTGCCCAGAACGCGCCTTATTGTTATCTTCTGCTGATCAATCAGCGAATCGCCCTTAACGACTGAATGACACGGCCATGGACATCCAAACCTACATCCACGGCGTCGGCCGCGAAGCGCGCGCCGCGTCGCGTCTCATGGCGCGAGCCGATACCGAAACCAAAAATAGAGCATTGAACGCGATGGCCGGCGCGATCGAACGCGACGCCGAACGTTTGCTTTCCGCCAATCGCGATGATATGGAACGCGCACGCAATAATGGACTCGACGCGGCGATGCTCGACCGCCTGGCGCTGTCTCAAAAAGGTGTAGCCGCGATGGCTGAAGGCTTGCGGCAGATCGCGCAGCTTGCCGATCCGATAGGTGAAATCAGCGGCCTGAATTATCGGCCGTCGGGCATTCAAGTCGGCCGCATGCGCGTACCGCTGGGTGTCGTCGCGATCATTTACGAATCGCGGCCGAATGTGACGGCGGATGCGGCGGGCTTGTGTTTGAAATCCGGCAATGCGGCAATTTTGCGCGGTGGCTCGGAGGCGATCAGATCCAACCAGGCGATTGCGGTTTGCGTCCATGAAGGTCTGCAAGCGGGGGGGCTGCCGCTGGCCGCGGTACAAATCATCGAGACTACCGATCGCGCCGCTGTAGGCGAGCTGATCGCAATGCACGACTACGTCGACGTCATCGTGCCGCGCGGCGGCAAGGGGCTGATCGAGCGCATATCGAACGAGGCACGGATTCCCGTCATCAAGCATCTCGACGGCATATGCCATGTGTATATCGACGATCGCGCCGATATCGATAAGGGGGTGCGCATCGCCGACAACGCCAAAACCCAGCGCTATGGCACTTGCAACACGATGGAGACGCTGCTGGTCGCGCACGACATTGCGAAGCCGGTGCTGACGCAGCTGTGCCGGATATATTTCGAAAAAGGCGTGGAGCTGCGCGGCGACGAAGCGGCGCGCAAGCTCGTACCGCAAATGAAAGCGGCAACCGAGGAAGACTGGTCGACCGAATACCTGGCGCCAATTCTGAACGTGCGCGTGGTTTCCGGGCTGGATCAGGCCATCGAGCACATCAATACCTACGGCTCCCAGCATACCGACGCGATCGTCACGGAAGATTATTCGCGCGCGCGGCGTTTCTTGCGGGAAGTCGAATCGAGTTCGGTGATGGTGATTGCGTCGACGCGTTTCGCCGACGGTTTCGAATACGGTCTCGGTGCGGAAATCGGCATCTCGACCGACAAGATTCACGCGCGCGGCCCGGTCGGTCTCGAAGGGCTGACGTCGCAGAAATATATCGTGCTCGGCGAAGGCCAGGTGCGTGTCTGACCCGGCGTTGAGTGCGCGCTGGCTTGTGAGGGATTCCGCACGATGAGCCGGATCGATGTCCTGATGCCGGATCTCGGCGATTTCAAGGACGTTCCGGTTATCGAAATTCTGGTCAAACCCGGCGACGCGGTGCAGGCCGAAGATTCTCTGATTACCCTGGAGTCGGACAAGGCGACGATGGACATTCCATCGCCGCAAGCGGGAACTGTTGCCGAAATCAAGGTAAAGGCCGGCGACAGGGTTTCCGAAGGTAGTTTGATTTTGCGGTTGGAGACGGCTGGGGCTACGGCGGACGCTGTAAATTCCCCCCACCCCCCTTTTTCAAAGGGGGGAAAGCCGCAGCCTACGGGCGAGGCCGGGAAAGAAAGCACTGCGGTTTCTTCATCACCACCCGACAAGGCGTCAGATGGTTTACCTGATAATGACGCGGAAATCCCAACTCGCGCGCTTTCACCCCCCTTTGACAAAGGGGGGAAGGGGGGATCTTCGGGCGCTCGCAACGGCTCCGATTTCCACGCCGAGGTCCTCGTCCTCGGCGCCGGCCCGGGCGGTTATACGGCAGCGTTTCGCGCAGCCGACCTTGGCAAAAAAGTTGTACTGGTCGAGCGCCACACGACGCTTGGCGGCGTTTGCCTGAACGTCGGCTGCATCCCGTCGAAAGCGCTGCTGCACGTGGCCAAGTCATCGCGGAGGCGAGCGATCTCGGACACTGCGGCATCACTTTTGGCAAGCCCGAAATCGATCTCGTGCGCTTGCGTGAATGGAAAAACGGCGTTGTAGCCAAGCTGACCAAGGGTCTTGCCGGTTTGGCCGAGCGCCGCAAAGTCCGCGTGTTGCGAGGTGTCGGCCAGTTTGCGTCGTCGCATGCCGTGCGTGTCGAGACGGCCGAGGGCGCGAAGACAGTGAGTTTCGATCACGCCGTAATCGCCGCGGGCTCGGAGGCAACGCGTCTGCCCGGTCTGCCTTACCATGACCCGCGCCTGCTCGATTCGACGCGTGCGCTGCGCTCGACAGCATTCCGCGGCGCTTGCTGGTCATCGGCGGCGGCATCATCGGCCTCGAAATGGCGTGTTTTTACGACGCGCTCGGCAGCTCGATCAGCGTCGTCGAAATGACCGACGGCTTGCTGCCCGGTGTCGATCGCGATCTGGTGAAGCCGCTGCAAAAGCGCATCGCCGCGCGCTACGAAAACATCCTGTTGAAGACGAAGGTATCCGGAATCGAGCCGCAAGACGCGGGTCTCTCGGTACGCTTCGAAAGCGCATCGACATCCAGCAGTCCGGCTCCGGAGCCGCAGGTCTTCGACCAGGTATTGCTAGCGGTCGGCCGGCGTCCGAACGGCAAGGTCATAGCAGCGCAGGAAGCTGGCGTTACTGTCGACGAGCCCGGTTTCATTCGAGTCGATGCGCGGATGCGAACCAATGTCCCGCACATTTTTGCGATCGGCGATATCGTCGGCGAGCCGATGCTTGCGCACAAGGCGACACACGAGGGCAAGCTCGTTGCGGAGATCATCTGCGGGCACAAGGCGGCTTTCGACGCGCGCGCGATTCCGTCGGTCGCTTATACCGATCCGGAAATCGCCTGGATGGGTTTGACCGAGACGGCGGCGAAGGCCGCGGGTTTCGGGAATTCCGGGGAGTCGTTCGATATGGCGGTTTTTCCCTGGATGGCAATCGGTCGTGCTCTTGCCCAGGACCGCTCCGAGGGGATGACCAAGCTGCTGTTCGATCGCGATTCGCGCAAGTTGCTCGGCGCGGGAATCGTCGGGCCGAATGCCGGCGAGTTGATCGCGGAGACGGTGCTCGCACTCGAGATGGGCGCCGACGCCGAAGATCTGGCGCTGACCATACATCCGCATCCAACGTTGTCGGAAACGATTTTTTTCGCAGCCGAAATCGCAGCCGGTAGCATTACCGATATGATGCCGCGCAAATAACGCATTTATTCAGGAGACGCCATGAAAAAAGCTCTTGCCGCAATGGTTGGGCTATTGTTCGCCGCCGTTTCCCAAGCCGCCGATCTCGGCAGCTTCACCAATACCGAGATGGTTACCGGTCTCAAAGACGCGCTCAGCCAGGGCGCGTCCGCCGCTGTCGGCAAGCTCGGTCAGGAGAACGGTTTTCTCGCCAATCCCAAAGTCAAGATTCCGCTGCCCGATACCTTGAAAAAAGCCGAGAAGGCGATGCGCACTTTTGGCATGGGCAAGCAGGCCGACGAGTTGGTGACGGCGATGAACCGCGCGGCGGAAGCGGCGGTCCCCGAAGCCAAAGCGCTGCTGCTCGATTCAGTCAAGAAAATGAGCGTCACCGACGCCCAGGGCATACTGACCGGCGGCGACAACGCGGCTACCCAGTACTTCCGCAAAAGCACCGAAGTGCCGTTGACGACGAAATTCCTGCCCATCGTCAAGCAGTCGACGCAGAAGGTCGGGCTCGCCGAGCAATACAATGAATTCGCGGCTACCGGATCGAAATTTGGACTCGTGAAAGGCGAAGACGCGAAGCTCGAGAATTACGTGACGCGCAAAGCGCTCGACGGGCTCTATCTGATGATGGCCGAAGAAGAAAAAGCGCTGCGGGCGAATCCGGTCGAAGCTGGCAGCGCGCTGGTCAAAAAGCTGTTCGGTGCATTGAAATAACCGGCTACTGGTTCGCGAACCGCACGCCGCGGCGCAGCGGTTTATCGGACTAGCGGTGGCCGGCCAGCACTTTTTCAACGGACTGCCATAGCAAACCCGCGCTGCGATCCCACGAGAACAGCTCTCTTCGTATCCGGCCCTTCGCGATGAGCGCGGCCCGTAGTTGCGGGTCGGACTCAATCCGTTGCATGGCTGCGGCGATCGCTTCGACCGAATTCGGATCGACGAGCACTGCCGCGTCGCCGGCGATCTCGGGCATGGACGTAACGGCCGAAGTCACCACTGGCACGTCGCAGTTCATCGCTTCCAGAAGCGGTATGCCGAATCCCTCGAAGTAGGGCACGTAGGTCATTGCCAGCGCCGATGCGAAAACGGAAAACAGTTCCTCCTGCGCCAGCCGACCGGTAAAAATCACATCGTCTTTGTGCCGCAATCGGCTGAACCCGGCTTCCGAAGCAGCATCGCTCCAGTAACTTGCGCCCACGATCAGCAGCTTGAGCGGCGAGCTTGATGCGCTCTTGAAACGATCGAAGGCCTGCACCAGGCCGTTGATATTCTTGCGCGGATGCAGCGAACCGACGAAAACGAAGTAGTCGCAGCCCGCCGTGTATTTAGCCTTCACTTCGCGCCGCGCCGCTTCGCTGACCGGCTGATAGCCTGTGTTGCAGCCGTTGTATACAACATCGATCTTTTCCGCGGGAATCGCATACGTTCCGGCAATATCGGCTTTCGAATAAGCCGAGACGGTGGCGATGCGCGCGGCTTTGCGCGCATATCGCGGAAACATGCTGTTGTAGTAATGGCGACTGAGAAGAGGCAGATCGGCCGGGCGGTGAGCGAAATTGATGTCATGAATGACTGCAAGCGCGGGTATCTTGCTGTGGATTGGCAACGCGCCATCGGGGCTGATCAGCAGATCGGGCCTGGCGCGGCGCAGAAATGCGTACAGGGAAACGTCGAACCAGACACGCGTCAAAAGTGGACGTCCGGCGCGGGGCGGCAACACGACATGGCGCACGTTATCGGAAAAAATGAATTCGTCAGCGGCGGGGCGATCGAATGCGAAAGTGAAACGGTGTTCAGGATGGGATGCGGTGATGCGCCGCAAGGTTTCATAGGCAAACCAGCCGATTCCATCGAGCCTGTCCTTCACCATGACCCGGGTGTTGACAACGATATGCATAAGCGAGGTGCGGTGGACTTGCCGCAAAGAAGCGGCGGAATGGATGGAAAGCGCTAGGAAGTTAAACGGGGCGCATTACCAGACGAACGCGCGCGTGAATGATACACCGAAGTTCCGGGCAGCTTCGGGGCTGTTCCTGATTGAGCGCGACGAAGGCCAACCTGCTGCTCCGGCTCGCTTCTGCTACTGGGAGCGCCGCCGCTCGTGATGCGATTTATCCCGCTCATCGGTCGCGGTTGCCCGGCTGGGGAGCCCTGTCTTACCATCGCCGTGCTTATGAATTGCGAGCTATGTGAATCGAATGGCGGCGAATTGCTGTGGCGAAACCGTCGCTGCCGCGTCGTGCAAGTCGCTGATGCCGACTATCCGGGTTTTTGCCGCGTGATCTGGAATTCCCACGTGAAGGAAATGAGCGATTTGCCCATAGATGAGCGACGCCAGTTGATGGACGTAGTCTTTGCTGTCGAACAGGCAATCCGTTCGACGCTGGCTCCGGACAAGATCAATCTCGCCAGCCTCGGCACCCAGACTCCGCACTTGCATTGGCATGTGACCCCGCGTTTGTCGACGACGCGCATTTTCCTTCTCCGGTGTGGAGCGAGCGTCGGCGACTTGGTACCCGTATTACGCCGGATTTGGCGATTCGCCTGGGAACCGCAGTGACGAACGCAATCTCACATCTGAATTGGTGCGACTGAATGCAAACCGCGCTGCCAGCTGCCCGAGACGGCCCGTCGTTCGATGACGCGCGCGGCTGCAAGCGCTGGCTTGCGACGTTGCCGTTGGCCAATGCGCAGCTTGCCCATCGCGAAATCAGTGGCCAACTCACAAAGCTGCAGGAAGCACAGCTTTCAGCGCTCGAACGCCTGAAGATTCTCGAACTCCTGCGCGAGCCTGTCGCATTTGTCCAGGACCAGTATCGGAAGGCGTGGGCCGGCAAGGCGTTTCCGCTGACCAACGCCGAGCAGTCCACTTGGGCCGACGCCCTGCTGCTATGGCGGCTGATAAGCGTGGCCTACCGGCGCTGTCTAAAAGCTTTCGACGACGGTAACCGGGAAATCGCCGACCACGCACCGCTGATCTGCCAGCGTTGTCTCTATTATCTGGTCCGTCAGGCAGCTGAACTACACAGCGTTTACCGCCAGGTCGATGCGTCGTTCTGGCAGGATCTGCACGAGTTGTATGAATACGCCGAGGAGCAAGGTTTCGCCACGCGCAAGGTGCGCGACAAACTCGATCGTGACGATCAAACGAGCACTTGCAGCGCGCGTTACGCGCACGCATTGCTGGCAGACTTGGCCAATCCATACGGGCTCAACCAGAAACAGGCCGCGTTGCTCGATCGCTGGCTCGATCGCTGGA
>JBGTFJ010000366.1:0-2965 GCA_041747355.1 Burkholderiales bacterium | reverse complement strand
GAACCGCGCGCGACGAGGCGCTCGACTGGCGCGGCTCAGGCATGTCGGTCATGGAAATGAGCCATCGCGGCCCCGAATTCACCGAAATCCTGCGGCAGACCGAAACCGATCTGCGCGCGTTGCTGGCGATTCCACCCGACTACAAAGTCCTGTTTCTGCAGGGCGGCGCGACGACGCAGTTCACAGCCGTGCCGCTGAATCTGCTGCGTGAAAAGAAAACGGCCGATTACGTCGAGACCGGCGAGTGGTCGAAAAAAGCTATCGCCGAAGGCCAGCGTTATTGCCAGGTCAACATCGCGGCTTCATCCCGGGATGCAAATTTCAGCTATGCCCCGGCGCAGGAAAATTGGCGGCTCGATGCGCAAGCGGCATACGTGCATTACACGCCGAATGAAACCATACAGGGCGTCGAATTCAACTGGCTACCCGATACGAACGGTGTCGCGCTGGTCGCCGACATGTCGTCCAGTATTTTGTCGCGGCCGATCGACGTATCGCGCTTCGCAGTGATCTATGCCGGCGCGCAAAAGAACATCGGACCGTCGGGGCTCACCGTCGTTATCGTGCGCGAAGATCTGATCGGGCATGCCGCGCCGCAAACGCCGATCATGCTCGATTGGCAGGTCCAGGTCGAAAACGATTCGATGTACAACACGCCGCCGACTTTTCCGATCTATATGGCCGGGCTCACGTTTCAATGGCTGAAAAAACAGGGTGGTGTCGCAGCGATCGAAAAGATCAATATCGCCAAAGCCAGGCTGCTCTACGACCAGATCGACACCAGCGATTTTTATCGCTGCCCGGTCGCGACGACGGATCGTTCGCGTATGAATGTCGCATTCACGTTGCACGACAGTTCGCTCGATGACGAATTTTTGCGCCTGGCCGAGGAGCGCGGGCTGGTGCAGTTGAAAGGCCATCGCGCGGTCGGTGGCATGCGCGCGTCGATCTACAATGCGATGCCGGTTGCGGGCGTGCAGGCGCTGGTCGATTTCATGCGCGATTTCGAGCGCCGTAACGGTTAGACGCGATGTCAAAACCATTCCGCATTCTGACGCTGAACCAGATTTCCCCGGTCGGCCTCGCCCAGTTCCCAAGCGGTCGCTACGTGGCGGGCAAGGATTTGAGCGACCCCGACGCAATCGTGCTGCGCTCGCATAACCTGCACGACATGACGATTCCGGCCAGCGTTCGCGTCGTCGGGCGCGCCGGCGCCGGCACTAACAATATTCCGGTCGCGAGTTTGAGCACGCGCGGCATTCCGGTATTCAACACGCCGGGCGCCAACGCCAATGCCGTCAAGGAGCTCGTCATCGCAGGGTTATTGATTTCCGCGCGCAATCTGATCCCCGCGGCGCGTTATGTCGAGGCTTTAGAAAGCGATGGCGACGCGCTCGACAACCAGGTCGAAGCCGGCAAAAAGCAGTTCGCCGGACAGGAGCTTCCGGGGCGCACGCTCGGCGTCATCGGCCTCGGCAAAATCGGCAGCCTGGTGGCCGATGCCGCCATCAAGCTCGGCATGAAGGTACTCGGCTTCGATCCCGGCATTACGGTCGATGCCGCCTGGGGCCTGCCCTCGCAGGTGCAGAAGGCGCGCAGTATCGAGGAACTGCTGAAGAACAGCGATTTCGTGACGGTGCACGTGCCGCTGCTCGACATGACGCGGCATATGATCGATGTCAAACGCGTAATGGCGATGAAAAGCGCAGCCGTGCTGCTGAATTTTTCGCGCGATGCGATCGTCGAGACCGGCGCCGTGCTCGAAGCGCTGAATAGCGGCCGCATCAAATATTATGTCTGCGATTTCCCTTCCGCCAGCCTGCGCGGGCACGCCAACGTGATCGCCTTGCCGCATCTCGGCGCATCGACAGCCGAAGCCGAGGATAATTGCGCGGTGATGGCGGCGATGCAGGTTCGCGATTATCTCGAGCACGGCCAGATCGTCAACGCCGTCAATTTTCCGGACGTCGACATGGCGCGCGAATCGCCTTATCGGATCGGCGTCGCCAATGCCAATGTGCCGAATATGGTCGGCCAGATTTCGACGGCGGTCGCTGCCGCCGGCCTCAATATTCACAATATGATGAATAAATCGAAAGGCGAAATAGCCTACACGCTGGTCGATCTCGACAGCCCGGTCACGGACCATTTATGCAAACAGATCGCCGCCATTCCCGGTGTGCTGATGATCCGCTACCTGCCCGCCGACCGCGCCTGACGTTCGCAATGAACGACGCGCTCCAGCGCTATCGCGCGCGCATCGACGCGATCGACGATGAGATTCTGAAACTCGTCAACCAGCGCGCCGAGTGCGCGCGCGCGATCGGCGAGTTGAAGGAAGACGGCCAAATCTACCGCGCCGAACGCGAAGCGCAGATTCTGCGCCGTGTGAAAGAAAAGAATCCGGGCCCGTTATCGGAAGCGGCTGCGCTGAATATGTTTGCGGAGCTGATGTCGGCGTGCCGCGCGCTTGAAAAGCATTTATCGGTGGCCTATCTGGGCCCTGCCGGAACGTTCAGCGAACAGGCGGCGCGCAAGCATTTCGGCAGCCAGATCCAAACGACTTTGTGCGCGGCGATCGATGAAGTTTTTCGTACAATCGAGTCGGGTGCGGCGGCTTACGGCGTGGTGCCGGTCGAAAATTCGAGTGAAGGCGCGGTCGGGCGCACGCTCGATCTGCTGCTGTCAAGGCCGTTGCAGATTTGCGGCGAAATCACGCTGCCCGTGCATCAGTGCCTGCTTGCCAAGGCGCCGGGTCGCCTGCGCAAGATCGTCTCGCATTCGCAAAGCCTCGCGCAGTGCAACGAATGGCTGAATCGGCACTATCCGGACGCCGAGCGCATCCCGGTCGTCAGCAACGCCGAGGCTGCGCGCATCGCCGCGATCGACGCTGAGATTCAGAAACACGTCAACCAGCGCGCCGAGTGCGCGCGCGCGATCGGCGAGTTGAAGGAAGACGGCCAAA
>JBGTFJ010000365.1:0-8320 GCA_041747355.1 Burkholderiales bacterium | reverse complement strand
CATAGCGCACGCCGATGAAATTTCCGGGCAGGTCGGCGACAATCTGCGCGCAGCGCGCGAGTGGCTGCCGCGCGCACGCGAGATTTTGACCATCAAACGCGATGTCCCGCTGCCGCTGGGGCTGGCCAATCTTGTCGCTGGCGCGCCCGACAACACGCGGCTTGCCGCGCTCTACGAGCGTTTCGAATTCAAGACCTGGCGGCGCGAATTGCAATTCGCGGCCGAAGCGCTTTCCGAAGAAAACAAACAGACCCCGAGCACGAGCGCAGCGCCAAAAAATTACGAAACGATATTGACCGAGGCGCAGTTTGAACGCTGGTTCGAGAATATTCTGCGCGCCGATCTCGTCGCGCTCGATACTTCGGCTGGCGCGGATTCGCAGCCTGCGCGGCTCGTCGGCCTGTCGTTTGCGATCACGGCCGGCGAGGCTGCTTATCTGCCGCTTGCGCACAATTATCCCGGCGCGCCGCAACAGCTCGACCGTGATCAGATACTTGCGCGGCTCAAACCGTGGCTCGAAGATCCGGCGCGCCCCAAGCTTGGCCACAATCTGAAATACGACGCGCATGTGCTCGCCGACCACGGCATCACATTGCGCGGCATCGCCCACGACACGTTGCTGCAATCGTATGTGCTGGAAAGCCATCGTACGCACGATCTCGACAATCTCGCGCATCGCCATCTGAACCGGAAAACGCTTACTTACGCCGAGGTCGTCGGCAAGGGCGTCTCCTCGATCGACTTCGGCCAGGTCGCGCTCGATCGCGCGACCGAGTACGCGGCTGAGGATGTCGACGTCGCGCTGCAACTGCAAGCTATCCTGCATCCGCGCATCGCAGCCGATGTCGGATTGCTCGCCGTCTATCGCGATATCGAAATGCGGCTGTTGCCGGTGTTATTCGCCATGGAGCGTGCCGGCGTGCTGATCGATGCTGCGCTGCTCGACGCGCAAAGCGCCGAGTTGGGCACAAAAATGCTCGCTGCGGAAAGCGAGGCGCACCGGCTTGCCGAGCAGCCATTCAATCTGAATTCGCCGAAGCAGATACAGGAAATCCTGTTCGACAAGCTGCGTATTCCGGTGATCAAGAAAACGCCGAGCGGCACGCCGTCGACCGACGAAGACGTGCTGCAGCAGCTCGCGCTCAACTATCCGCTACCCAAGCTGCTGCTCGAATATCGCGGGCTGACGAAACTCAAATCGACGTACACGGACAAGCTGCCGCGCATGGTCAATGCGGCAACCGGGCGCGTGCATACGACTTACGGCCAGGCGGTCGCGGTGACCGGCCGACTGGCGAGCAACGATCCGAATCTGCAGAACATTCCGGTTCGAACCGCGGAAGGGCGGCGTATCCGGGAAGCATTCGTCGCGGCACCCGGCGCCCATATCGTGTCGGCGGATTATTCGCAGATCGAGCTGCGCATTATGGCGCACATCTCACAAGATCCGCGGCTGCTCGAAGCGTTTGGCGCTAGCGAGGATATACATCGCGCTACCGCCGCGGAAATTTTCGGTGTAACGATCGATCAGGTCAGCAGCGAGCAGCGCCGTTACGTAAAGGCAATCAACTTCGGCCTGATCTACGGCATGTCGTCGTTCGGCCTCGCCGCCCAGCTCGGCATCGAGCGCAGCGCCGCGCAGTTGTACATGGAACGCTATTTCGCGCGCTACACCGGCGTTGCCGATTACATGCGACGCACGCGCGAATCGGCGCGCGAAAACGGCTACGTCGAAACCGTGTTTGGCCGCAAATTATGGCTGCCGGAAATCCGCGGCGGCAGCGGCCCACGCCGCCAGGCCGCCGAACGCGCCGCGATCAACGCGCCGATGCAAGGCACCGCTGCTGATTTGATCAAACTCGCGATGATCGCGGTCCACGATTGGCTGCGCGACGCCACGCTGCAAAGCAGGCTGATCATGCAGGTGCACGACGAACTCGTGCTCGAAGTCACCGCGCAGGAGCTCGAACGCGTGACATCCGAACTACCAAAGTTGATGACCGGCGTCGCGAGACTCGATGCGCCGCTGGTAGCCGATATCGGTGTCGGCCCGAACTGGGAACAGGCGCACTGATATGACGCTAATCATTACGGCAGTATCTGGGAGCACAGCGCTTCAGGTAACAGATCGTCGTCTCACCTTTAGTGATGGCAGCGTCGATGAAGAGATGGCCAACAAAAGCGTCATTGGGCAGTGCCAAGATGCGAGATTCGTTCTGTCATATACAGGAAGCTCACGGACGAAGGGAAGGAAAGACGGCCGAATGACGGATTGGTGGGCAGCAAACTGCTTATTCGACATGCAACTCTGGAATAAGCCCCTTGCGCAGTTAGCACGCGAGTTTACAAAACGGCTAATGCATGATTTTGCGGGCGCTTGTCCGACCACATTCGTGTGGGCAGGGTTTGAGTATCGCGACGTCGGTAATCGACAAATCGCTCGGATGTTTGTTCGCAAGACAAGTAGTCACCCGAACCCGGCAAAAAGACACAAGTCAATCGTTTTTAAACCTAATTTCTTTGCTGTGGCTGACGGTTGCGTAACAGCCCTTTCGTCCCACCAAATAAAACAAATCGCCGGAGTAGTAGGGCAAGGGATATTCAGCGTAAAGGACGGTAAGGCGACCGTTGAAGCTCTAGTCCCGATCTTCGCTAATGTTGCCATTCCGAAAGGAGATGGCCGTTTCATCGGCCGAAATTGCAGGGGACTTGTCTTAACACCGGATCCTACAACAGGTACAGAAATGTGCTGTTACTCAGAGCAGCAAAGTTCCGAAGCAGACACGCCCTTGGTGGTGTTTCCTGGCGGGGTAAATAAATTAGTGTTTACCGGTGATGAAGATAAGCGGGCCTCCAATCCTTCCTGGAGTAACTTACGGTTCGGAAACGCGGACGGAGCTGCGAAGCATCCCTCGCCTTAGCGATAAGCATCGTGCGTTTAAAATTGCTATTTGTTATCTTACTATTCCCGCTCCATGCGCCTGCTGATCGGCGTGATAGCTTGAACGAACGAGTGGCCCGCAAGCCGCATGACTGAAGCCCATACCGGTCGCGTGCCGCTCGAATTCAGTGAACGCGGCGGGTGCGACATAGCGCAGCACCGGCAGATGATGCGCGCTTGGTTGCAAATATTGACCCAAGGTCAGCATGTCGACGTCGTGCGCGCGCAAGTCGCGCATGACTTGCAAAATTTCATCGTCGGTTTCGCCGAGTCCCAGCATCAAGCCCGATTTTGTCGGAATGGATGGATGGCTCGCTTTGAAGTCGCCAAGCAATTTCAGCGAATGCAGGTAGTCGGAACCGGGCCGCACCTGCTTGTACAAACGCGGCACGCTTTCCAGATTGTGATTCATGACGTTGGGCGGACTAGCGGCCAGAATTTCCAGCGCACGGTCGAGCCGGCCGCGAAAATCCGGAACCAGTGTTTCGATTTTTGTCTGCGGCGAATGCGCGCGGATCGCGCGTATGCATTCGACAAAATGGGCAGCGCCGCCGTCGCGCAAATCATCGCGATCGACACTGGTGATGACGACGTATTTGAGTTTCAGCGCAGCGATCGTTTTGGCGAGATTCAGCGGTTCGTTCGCATCGGGCGGCTGCGGCCGGCCATGGGCGACATCGCAGAACGGACAGCGCCGCGTGCACAGATCGCCGAGAATCATGAAGGTCGCGGTGCCGTTGCCGAAACATTCGCCGATGTTCGGACACGAGGCTTCTTCGCACACGCTATGCAATTCGTGTTCGCGCAATATGCGTTTGATTTCGTAAAAGCGCGCGCTCGACGCGGCTTTCACACGTATCCAGTCGGGTTTTTTCAGGCGCTCATGGGCCACGATCTTGATCGGGATGCGCGCGGTCTTGAGTTCGCCGGTTTGTCGCTTGCTCACGTCCATTTCAGATCCACTTTTTTGGAATTTCGCGCGCTGCATGAACCAGGCGCAGGATTTTTTCGGCGAGCTGTTCGCCCAGCATTTCCGGCCCTGCCCTGATTCCCAGATTGCTGGTCTGCGTGACGGCATGACCGGGATAGCCGCACGGATTGATGGCGCGATACGGTGTGAGATCCATGTCAACGTTGAGCGCCGCGCCATGGTAGCAACAGCCGCGCTTTACGCGCAATCCCAGCGCGGCGATCTTGGCGCCGCCGACATAAACGCCCGGTGCGCCGGCCTTGCGCCACGCCGAAACGCCGTACCCACGTAGCAGATCGATGATCGCGAGCTCCTCTGTTTTAACCAGATCGTTGACGCCAAACTGCAGCCGGGTCAGGTCGAACAGCAGGTAAACGACGATTTGCCCGGGCCCGTGATAGGTGATCTGGCCGCCGCGATCGGAGCGGACCAGCGGGATACCGGTGTTCGAATCGAGCAGATGCTCGTCCTTGCCGTTCAATCCCTGCGTATAAACCGGATGATGCTGGACCAGCCAGATCTCGTCGGGCGTCTCCGCGGAACGTCTCGCGGTGAAATCCTGCATGGCGCGCCAGACCGAACCATATTCGGTGAGGCCGAGATTCCTCACAACCGTGTTAGCGGTAGAAGGCACGAAAAGCTGAGCCCTGGGGACGGGCTCCGCGGCACCTGGAGTCATTGCGCGGCTAAAGCGCCATTACCACCATCGGGTGATCGCACAGCTCGCGATACAGCGCGTCGACCTGCTCGCGCGATTTTGCGTTGATGGTATAGGTCAGGCCCAGATAGTTGCCCTTTTTGCTGCTGCGCATTTCGACTGTGGCCGGATCGAAATCGGGCGCATGGCGCAGCACGATCGCGAGCATGTTCTGGGCGAAACCTTCCTGCGTGGTTCCCATGATCTTGATCGGAAATTCGCATGGATACTCGATCAGTGACGGCTGCATCGGCATCGCAGTTCAGGCTAGCTCGCTTCAGCCTCGGCGCGCGGGCGTCGCATGACGCTTATCTTGTAACCCTGATAAAGCGCGTACATGCGTTTGAACAGCGGTCCGGGCTCGCCGTTCCCGACCGACTTGCCGTCGAGCGTCGTAATCGCGAGCACTTCCCTGGTCGAGGAGAGCAGCCAAAGTTCTTGCGCGCCGCGCATTTCACGTTCGGGAATCTCGCGTACCTCGTGCCGCATCCGGTTCGCGGCGGCGAGTTCCAGCACGACGTCGTAAGTGATGCCCGGCAGCATCAAGTGATTTTTTGGCGGCGCGAGCACAGTATCGTCGTGAACGACGAAAACGCTGCTTGCCGATCCTTCGATCATGTTGCCATCGCGCAGCAGTATGGTTTCGCTGGCGCCGGCATCGATAGCCAGTTGCCGCAGCAGCACATTCGATAGCAGCGAAATCGCCTTGATGTCGCAACGCAGCCAGCGATTATCCTCAGCGGTAATCGCCGCGATACCGGATTCCAGCAAGGACTGGGGCGCCGGGATGAGCGGGCTGCTCATCATGAAAATCGTTGGCGCTATGCCCGCCGGAAAAGCATGATCGCGCTTCGCCACGCCGCGCGTGATATGCAGGTAAACGTATTGATCCTCGAAGTCCTGCCGGGCGATCAGTTGTTCAAGCAGGGCGCTCCACTCGGCACGCGAGTGGGGATTGCGCAGGCGGATTGCGGTCAGGCTGTCGTCGAGGCGCCGCAAATGCTCATCGAGACGAAACGGCCGCCGCGAATAGACCGGCACGACTTCGTAAACGCCGTCGCCGAAAATGAAACCGCGATCGAGCACCGGGATGCGCGCATCGACGAGCGGCATGAATTCGCCGTTCAGGTAGACGGCGTTGTCCAAAGCTGAATTCATTTGAAATAAAGCTGGAGGCTGTCCCACGTGCGTTTGAAAAAATTCGCCGCCGGCACGTCCTTGAGCGAGTAGACAGGATAAGCGCCCACTGGTTTCCCGGCGAGCGTGACGTTGACGGTACCGAGTTGCTGGCCGGCGGCCACCGGCGCCAGCAATGGCTCGCTGCTTTCGAGGGTCGCCTGCAAATGTTCGGCGTGGCCTTTTGGCAGCGTCAAAAACAGATCCTGCGTAAAGCCGGCTTCGATCTTTTCTTGCGCGCCTTTCCAGACCGGCATGGTCGCCACCGGTTGGTTTTTCTCGTACAGGCGAACCGTATCGAAAAACTGGAAACCGTAGTTGAGCAGCTTCTGGCTTTCGGCCGCGCGCACCGCTTCGGAGCTGGTGCCGAGCACCACGGAAATCAGCCTCCGGTCGTTGCGCCTGGCGGACGTGATCAGACAGTAGCCGGCCGCTTCGGTATGCCCGGTCTTCAGCCCGTCGACAAACGGATCCGTCCACAGCAGCCGGTTGCGATTGGCTTGCGTGATGTTGTTGTACTTGTATTCCTTGACCGAATAGAGCGGGTAAAATTCGGGAAAATCGCGGATAACGGCGGCAGCCAGCAGAGTCAAATCGTAGGCGGTGGTATAGTGCTGCGCGTCGGGCAGGCCCGATGAATTCGTGAAATGCGAGTTTTTCATGCCCAGCCGTTGCGCTTCCCGGTTCATCAATTCGGCGAACGCCTCTTCACTGCCGGCGATTGCCTCGGCCAGCGCGATGCACGCGTCGTTGCCGGACTGAACGATCATGCCCCGCATCAATTCCTCGACAGTGACCGGCTTGTCCGGCTGGATGAACATGCGCGATCCGGGCGCGCGCCAGGCTCGCTTCGATACCGGAACAACCTGCGTCAACGACAGCTTTTTCTGTTTGACCGCATCGAAAGACAGATAGGCCGTCAAGAGCTTGGTCAGCGACGCCGGCTCGATCCGCTCATGCGGATTGGAGCTGGTCATCACATACTGCGTTGAGAAATCCGTCAGGATAAATGATCTGGCGGCGACCGAAGGGGCTTGCGGAACCGGCGGAAGCTGTTGCGCGAATAGCAGAGACGGCAACAACAGAAGTAGCAGAAAGAATCTCATCGGGGAGTGTGTAAAAGCACTGATTATAGGCTCAGCCCGGGGCGATGGGAACGACGAGCGCCTCCAGGTGACGGGCCTTGAGTGCGTGAAATTAACAAGGAATCGAAATGCATCAGAGAAAAAACAGCCGCGCAAGACTGGCGCTGCTCGCGCTACTTGCCGTCTCGGCCGGGATCATGGCCGATGAGCCGGTTACAGTCACCGATGCGTGGGTCAGGGCGACCGCACCGGGACAAACGGTCACTGGCGCTTTCCTCGAAATTTCCAGTCCCGTGCGCGCAAGAATTGTCGGCGTGGAAAGCGGAATAGCGGAAAGCGCCGAAATCCATTTGTCCGCGATGGATAACGGCGTGATGAAAATGCGTGAAGTCGAAAAAGTCGATGTGCCAGCCAATCAGCCGTTGCGGTTCGCGCCCGGCGGTTACCACATCATGCTGGTGGGCCTGAGGAAATCGCTCGTGGGCGGCGACAAGGTGCCGCTGGCAATCAAGCTCGAACGGGCAGACAAAACCCAGATAGAGGTAAGCTTCGAGGCGACGGTGCGGGCGATCGGCGACGGGCCGCCGCCGAACAGGAAATAACGCGGGCCCGCGCCGGTTTATTTCCAGACGCCGAGCAAGGCTTGTTGCTCGCGCAGGTTTTGCATGATTTCGACACCGCCGGCGCGGACAACAGACGGGTCAGGATGCCGTAACTCCTCGCTTATTTTTGCCATAAGGGCGCTTCCCGTCGGACGCTGCTCGCCCTGATGCTCTTCGCGGCGTTCACCTTGTAGCAAGGCAATCAGCCGAGCCGAAACCGGGTTCAGAACGATGAATCTGACTTTATCTTCGAGGTTGCGGAATGCGAGCACCCACGTCGCTTCCTGCTGTTCCGCGGTCGGCTGGTAGCTTTCGCTGATTCGATGGACGGCGTACTGATAATGCAGGAGCAACGAAACCGGATTCAGCGCCGGCTCGCCGTGCAACAAGTCACCTTCCGGATCGATCCTGGACATGTCCACCGACGACGGCGATACATCGAGTGCGAGTTCGACCCATTCATAGTGGACGAGGTGAGGGAGGAATGGCGGGCGCTCGGGATCATCGCCGTGCGCTTCGACGAAGCGCACGAATTCCTCGGGAATCTGGCGAAATAATGGCGCTTGACTTCGATGATTGGCGAAGAAATCGCGAGCCAGTGCGCTCCAGTTCGATTCGCCCAGAATTTTTCGGCAGACCGGGAAACATCTCAGCAGAAAGCTCTCGACGTTGTTGTAAAGGAGATCGTTGTAAATCGCCATGCGCCGCGGCTCGACGCCGGCCGGCCGCGGATTCTGCGCGGGGTTGCGAATGTGGCGGGTGAAGGCGAACTGGTACTGCTGGAACTCGGGCAGCATTTCAGGCGGTTTGCGCATCGTGTTCAATGCGTGCCAGGGCTTCCGCCTGCAG
>JBGTFJ010000364.1:0-2551 GCA_041747355.1 Burkholderiales bacterium | reverse complement strand
AGTTGAAAACGAAAGGGATGGCATTCGCGATCGCCGACGGTGTATCCGGCAACGGCGGCGGACGCGAGGCCGCCGAATATACGGTTCGCGGAATACTGTCCGACTATTACGCGACGCCCGATAGCTGGGATATTCCACACGCGCTCGACAAGGTTTTGAGCGCGATCAACCGCTGGTTGCTGGCGCAGAGCCGCGCGCACCGCGAGCTCGAAGGTATGGCGTCGACCCTGAGTTTGCTGATTTTGCGCGGTTCGCGTTATTGGCTGGCGCACGTCGGCGACACCCGGATTTACCGCTGGCGCAGCGACGAATTGCGCCAGCTCACCGCCGATCATGTATGGGAACGCGCCGACATGCAGCACGTGCTGAAACGCGCGGTCGGTCTCGATGCGAATCTGATTGCCGATTACAGCTCAGGCGGACTGCTGCCTGGAGACGTTTTCCTGCTTGCCACCGATGGCGTCTGGGAAGCGTTGGGAGAAGCTACACTGCGCGATTTGCTGCGTGCCCATCCGCAGCCTCAGGCTGCTTCCGATGCACTGGTCCGTGCGGCGCTGAAAAACGGCAGCAACGACAATCTGACGGCTGTTTCGCTGCGGATCGATGGGCTGCCTGCGACTTCCGATCTGGATTTGTCGGCGTTGGCGCGCGCGCTGCCAGTCCCGGGACGGTTGCGTATCGGCGCGCGGATCGACGACTTTATCGTCGATCAGAGACTGCATGAAAACAGCGAGTGCGTGCTCTATAAAGTGCGCCACGTGGATAGCGATCAAATGCTGGTGCTGAAGACGCTACGCCCGCAACTGCGGGACGATGCAGAGCGCGCGGCAGCCTTGCTGAGCGAAGAATGGCTTTCCCGGCAGGTACAATCGCATTATTTTCCGCAGGTGCTGCCGCTGTCGCCTGGCGCGCGCAATTTTTTGTATTACGTGATGAGCTTCCACCCGGGCGCGACGCTGGCGCAATTACTTGCCCACGGTCGCCATTTTTCGATCGCCGAGGCGACGCAAATCGGCATGCGCATCGCAAAAGGGCTGGGCACGCTGCATCGTCTGCAGGTCGTGCATCGCGATATCAAGCCGGATAATCTGCATCTCGGCGACGACCACAAGCTGCGCATTCTCGATCTCGGGGTCGCGGCCACTATTCACGGCAACGAGCCGCGGGAAATCGCCGGCACGCCGAGTTTCATGGCGCCCGAATTGTTTACCGGCGGCGGTGCGACGCCGCAGGCCGATCTTTACGCCGCCGGCGTCAGTCTCTATTACCTGCTGACGCGAAAATATCCATATGGCGAAATCGAGCCATTCCAGCACCCGCGTTTCGGCGATCCAACGCCGCCGATGCGCTATCGGCCCGATATAGCCGGTTGGCTGGACAAGCTATTGCTGAAAGCGGTCGCGCGCGATCCGCAGCAGCGCTTCGAAACCGCGGAAGAGTTTTTGCTCGCGCTCGAGCGCGGTGAGCGGCGACCGGTGTTGCCACCGCTGCGTACACCGCTCGCTGTTCGCAAGCCGGTCGCGCTGTGGCAGGGAATCGCGGCAGCTTCGATAGCCATCAACCTGCTCCTGCTGTATCTGGCCGTGATTTCCTGAATCGGTCAGCCCACTCGCCGGCTGCAAATTTCCTGAATCGGTCAGCCCAACTCGCCGGCTGCAAAAGTGCGCGAGTGCGTGGTGTCGCTCGTCCCCGCTTTTCTATAGAATCGAACGTCCCCGGCGACAAACCAAGAGGAGATTCCCATGGAACACCAGCTGCCCCCTTTACCCTACGCGATGGAAGCCCTGGCCCCGCATATCTCTAAAGAAACGCTCGAATTCCACTACGGCAAGCATCACAAGACGTATGTCGATACGCTCAACAAGTTGATCGATGGCACCAAATTTCAGGACATGGCGCTGGAAGACGTGATCCGCAAATCGGACGGCAAGATTTATAACAACGCCGCGCAGGACTGGAACCACACGTTCTTCTGGAACTGCATGGGACCCGGCTGCGGCGGCGATCCGAGCGACGATCTGGCGGGCGCGATTCTGAACAAGTTCAAATCGTTCAGCGAATTCAAGAAGCAGTTCAGCGAAGCCGCCGTTGCTCAGTTCGGTTCGGGATGGGCGTGGCTGGTCAGAAATAAGGACGGCTCGGTGGCAATCGAAACGACCTCGAATGCAATCAATCCGCTGACTTCGGACAAGACCGCGCTGTTGACCTGCGACGTCTGGGAGCACGCGTATTACATCGATTACAGGAATGCGCGCGCCAAATTTCTCGAAGCCTTCTGGAGCGTCGTCAACTGGGATTTCGCCAACAAGAACTTCTCGGGTAAAGCCTGATCCGAGTTCTCGCGCCGGCCAGCCGCTACACTTCGTAAGCCATCAGCGACGGCGTCGAACGAGCTGCGGCGAATACGAGGGGTTCAACGCAAGATCTGTTCTGCCTATTTGGCGTAAGTTTCAAGGCGTTCGACCTTGTCGCCGGCCTTGATGCCACGGCGGGCGAACCAGCCGCGATTCATTTCGAGCGCGTAGAGAGCATCGCCATTTGCGGTGTGGTT
>JBGTFJ010000363.1:0-6568 GCA_041747355.1 Burkholderiales bacterium | reverse complement strand
CAAGATCGGGCCGGCCGGCATTGCCATTAGTCTTGAAACCGACGCCATCGCGCGCCGGCGCCGTATCGATATTGAAGCCGCGAATGACAAAAGTTTCGTCGCTGTTGTCGCTGTCCTGCGCCCGAACATTGCTCGCGTTTTGCAGAGCGTCGAACAGGGTCAGCGCGTTTTGATCCTTGATCACCTCGTTGGATATGACTTGCACCGATTGCGGCACATCGCGGATCGCGGTGTCGGTTCGGGTCGCCGTCGCAGAGCGTTCAGCGGCGTAGCCGTCGACCGGCCCGTAAGCGGATTCGCCCTCTACCTCGACCGGCGGTACCCGTACTTCAGCCGATGGTACTTCGGTCGATCGCGGCGCCTCCGCCTGCGCGTACAGCACGCCCGGGCGCAAGGCGAGTGCCAGCACGAGACTGAGCAAAGCATATCGTCTCGCTCCGCGCGTCTGCTTTTTCATCTGAGCTGCAGGGGTCGATACCTTTTGCCTGTTGCGTCATTCGACGGACTTTACTTCCCCCATTGAAAAAGGGGAAGCACGAGATATCACTTCTCATTATCCTGAACGTTTCATTTCACCCCTTCGATCGGAGCAAGCAAATCCTCGAGAAAAAAAGCCGAAAGTGCGGCGCGGCCGGTCAGGCCGGCCTTGGCGTAGATAGCCCGCGCGTGTTCGCGGACAGTACGCTCGCTGACAGCGCGAAACCTGGGCGATTTCCTTGCTGCTCAGCCCCTTCAACAGCAGCAATGCGACCTCGCGCTCGGCCTCGGTGAGATTCCAGCGCGAGAACTGGATTTCAATCGCAGCACCGAGACCGTCGAGCAGCGAGCGCGATTCGCTGCGCCAGCGTTGTCCCTGTACGCGCGCCACCTCAAGGTCGCGAATCACTTGCAAATGCTCTTCGCGGTGCCGCTGCGTCACCCGAAACAGCAGCACGACGCCAACGCTCGTCAGCACCACCGGCGTGATTGAGAGGAGTTCGAGAAACAGCTCGAGCGGTGCCAAATCCGGCTCTTCGAGCAATTCCAGGCCGATGAAAAGACCGATGCCGGCTATCACGGCGGCCAGCGCCCAGGCGCGGGTACGGGAATCGACAAACTCGTTCATTATTCGGGCTCTCCCTGCGGCAAAGAAGCCTGAGCCCGGCCCGAAAGGAGAGTCCTGCGGGGCCGGGTCTGGTCGCTGATATAGAGGCTTACGGCGCAGGCAAAGCAGCGCACCTTGAGTCGAAATTGCATTCTACCAGTTGAATTTTTTCGCCCGAGGGCTTGACGTCGAGAAACAAACCGATGCCGGCCGCATAATATTTGCGCTGCGTCGCGGTCGGTTCGATAGGCGAAAACTCGCTGATTACCACGCAATCATTGGCGCGGCACAACGCAAGGGCAAGAGCCTGGGGCACGCCGGTATCGAGATCGGCGTTGCGGCCGTAGCCATACGTTGTCGATAGAATTCGCGCCGCGTCTTCAGCGTTTTGCGCCGAGAATTCCTGACGGTAAACCGCGCCGACAGTCGGATTGCCAAGGAACTGCGTGCCAGGCTTGTCGCCGTCGCGCCCGGCTTTGAACGAGCCATCGATCGAAACAAGTTCGGCTTCCATCGGATTATCGCCCGCGAAGGTTTCGAAATCCTTGACGCTTTCGCCGCAGTAATCGACGGTGCCGTCCTTGCGCTGGCCGAACCAGTCGTCGGTGTTCTCGACGGGTTGGCCGTCCTTCTCGACGAGGTCGTTGACGACGATGCACGTCACGCCGTCGATCAGCTTGGTCTTGTTCAGCACCTCGATCTTGATAGTCTCACCACCGCCCTGGTACTTCCATTTGTTACCCGGCTTCAGCGGGAAATAACGATTCGGGTTCGTGAGATTCGCAAAGTCGGTGTCGAAGTCGGCCGCTTCGAACGAGGGATCGTAGCGGCCCTCGCCCAGCGCCCCGCACAGATCGATGCGGGCTTTACGCCGCTCAGCGCACTGCTGCTTTCCTTCGCCAACTGCCGTTTTGGCTTCGGCGAAGCATGTTTCGCGCTCTTCCTCATCCGAGACGTTGGTGCAGATCGCTTTGGCTTTGAAGAAATCATCGTTAACTTCAGTACTGCATGCCCCGAACAGATGATGCGCCGTCTCTGTGCAGAAGCCCGCCGGCCGGCGACGGTCATCATCGTCGTCATCGCTATCGTCGCGAGCGATTGCCGTGCCCGTCGTCAGCGCCAGGGCTGCGGCGAGCGCAGCCGCGAGCGTGTTGCGGCTCCAATGCCGCGGAAAACCGATCCCGATACGAGCTTCCAGCTTCCGTATCCTTGCCATGGTTGCTCTCCTTGTCTGCCCAGCATCCTGGCGGTCCGCGCCTCCGCGGCCCACTCGTTCGCGCTGGTCATGGCTTTCTACGCGGCACGGATTTCCGCGTCATCGGCGTTATGACGTAGTTGTAGGCGGCGCGCGCCGGGCGGTCCATTGGCGAAATGACGTAGGTGATTGCGCCATCGTTACCGTTGTGTATGGGGAGGAGGCGCCTCGCCAGTTTCGAGCAACGGAAGACATCTGCTTGTGCTGACGGACAAGCCTCTTTGCCGCGATGAACTCGATTGCCCAAACCTATTCTTAGCTTACGGGCTACCCGGGAACCCGAAAGGAGCGAGCGATGGCGAAATACAGCGAGAAGTCTTCAGAGGAAGTAGGCAAGGCGTTACACGAACAAAAGGAAGGCAAGTTGAAAAGCGGAAAGTCGGGAGAAAAGGTCAAGAGCAAGAAACAGGCGATCGCAATCGGTCTGTCCAAGGCGCGCAGCAAAGGCGCCAAAGCGCCGGCGAAGAAGTCGTCGTCCAAGAAGAAGTAAACGGCCCGCAAATCGTCCGCGCCTTGCCGCGTTTGCCACTCCCCCTTGTCTTGAAATGCCAGCGGCGAAGTCGAGTGCCGTGGCAGGTTCGAACGTTTTTACCGCGTATCGACCCTGATCACAAAATTTTCTGTCTGTTCTCCGGCTACTTTCAGTTTGCCTATGCGCAGCGTGCCCTGGATGTTCTGGCCTTCAAGTGCATCGAGCGAAAGTAGATCGCCACTCCTGCCCGACTTTGGTCTTTTCGCCCTGGAAGGGTTGGTCTTCGAATCGCGGGTGCCGGTCTTCGAATCGCTGACGCGATAGCGATCGAGATCGATGCTATCGACATTAAGCGCAAAAGTCGCCACCGGTTTGGAGAAATTTTTGACGGCGATATCGCCGGTGAGCGTACTGTCATCGAGTTGCAACGTCAGCTTGCGTAAACTTCCGCTGTCCGGGGAACTGGCGACTTCGGCGCTTAGCGCCGCGCTGCTCAAAACGTTGGCATCGGCAGTCCGCGGCGGTTTTACGCCCAGGCGGCGCATGACATCACGCGGATCGAACGGCGCGATTTTCAGCGTCCCGTTGGCGGATGGCTTGTCGAAAATTTCGTTGCCTTTCAATTCACCCTCGACTGCGAGGCCGGCGCCCGCCAGCCTGAAAGTTCCGATCGTCAGCGTTTGCGCTTGCAGCGTGGCTGAATTCACCGTGAGCTGTATGTCGATATTCTCGGGAAAGTTCTCGCCTTCGATCACGGCGGCGGCCTGCAGAAGGCGCAGTTGATAACGCGCGCTATCCGGGTCCGGGTTGATGATACCGTGCGCTTCGATCTGCGCTTTCAACTGCGCGCTCGACAGGTCGCCGCCCAGATCGAAATCGATGTCGGTATTCGGCGCGAGCGCGCCGGTAGAGATATTCAACGGCTGCAAAGTAAAACGTTTGCCGGTGCTGCGATCGTCCCACGTCACGCTCGCGTTCTTGACGTCCAGCCCGCCGAGCGTCAAAGCGCCGGCATCCTTCCCTGATTTTTCTTGCCCGCGTTTCAGATCGTCCCAATTGTTTTTTCCGGATTCGCTTTTGATCAGATTGAGCGCGAGCCCCTGTATCGATAACGCGTCCATCCGCAGCTCTTTCCTGATCAGCGGCAAAAGTTCGACCCGGACCTGCACGCGCCCGATAGTGGCGAAAGGCGCCGGTCCGAAGCCCTCGGCGTTGGCGAGCGCCAGTCGCTCGGCGCTGACGCCGAGTTTGGGAAAAAATTCGAGAGCGATGTCGCCGTCGATCGCCAGCTCGCGCCCGGTCCTGTCCTTGACCAACGAGGATACTTCGCGCTTGTAGTCATTCGGATCGAAGAAAATCGAAACTGCGATTGCGGCAACGACGATCAAGAGAACGATACCCGCCAACAGCCAGGCGGTTATCTTGACGCGCTTGCTCACTGCGCGCCGCTATTTGGTCGGAGTGAAGTACTTGGCCTCGAGCAAGCGCACGACCTTTTGGTACTGATCGTCGAACGTGCGGCTCACTTCCTGCATGAGTTTTTTGCGCTGCGGGCTGGTTTCCTTTTCGCTCAGGGTTTTGGCCAGATGGCGCTCAGAATTCAGCGCGCCCGATTGCGTCAGCAACAGAAGGCGCTCGAATTCGCTGCCGGTCTGGCCGAGCAAGTCCTTGAGGCGTTCGAGGTTCGCCGACTTGCGCGCTTCGACCTCGATCGCGGGCAGCGGCTGCAATTTAAGTTCAACCCGCGGATCGAGCTTGGCCATC
Organism: Burkholderiales bacterium; assembly: GCA_041747355.1. Taxonomy (GTDB): domain Bacteria; phylum Pseudomonadota; class Gammaproteobacteria; order Burkholderiales; family JACMKV01; genus JACMKV01. Next base: position 1,993 of record JBGTFJ010000363.1, on the reverse strand, counting down.
TCTTCGAGATCCTTCTGGATGCGCTCGGCCGCATCGGATAGCCCGCCGATCACTGTTTTGACGTCTTTCGATTCGAGCTTGATGAGCAGCAGCTTGTCGGATTGCTTTTGTTTCGAAACGGCGTCGTAGAGCATGCTGTACCCCTCGTTCAGCACGCGCTGATTCTGATTGGCAGATGGCGGTCGCTCGACCGGAGCGGTGGCGCATCCGCCCAAAAACAATACGCACACCAGGATGACGCGAGTCAGCATGTCTTCTCTCACTGCGGTCAAGGTTTCATTTCGACTTGTCTGTGACGCGGGAGATTCCTTACAGCCTTTATCCCGCAGGGTGGACCGATTTTCCCCGCCCAGGCTTGAGGTGGATGCAGAGCTGCCGACTCAGCGCAGACGCCCCGATTTCTTCGCATCGCTTGCGAAAGACGCGCGATTTAAGTGCGTAACACTGCACCGATGGTTGATTCCGGTGCATGTCCGGAAGACCGGTCGGCAAGGTATTTGGCTTCATGACGCACTCCACGAACCATAGGACAGGGGCCTTCTCGCGAGCGGTAAACCGGCCTGCCGCCCATCACCGGCGCGATCGCGCTTGGTGGCATATATTGTGCAGAGCAACATGTAGTACGAACACCGGAGCAACATCATGACGCGCTTTCTATTTTCAATTGGGCTAGGGCTTCTGACCGTGGCAGCGAGGGCCGAGATAAACCCTGAATACTTCCAGAAATTGTGCTTCGCGGTCCAGATGATTCAAGGGGTTGCGCCAGACGGGCGAATGTTTACGGGCTCGGGCGTGCTGGTGGCGCCAGGGCGAGCCATCACCAACTGTCATGTGGTGCGCGAGTCGTCGCGGATCGTTTTCGGCCGGGGCGGGGTTGGCGCCCAGGGAGAAACCATGGCGCACGATACCACTCGTGACGTGTGCGTGGTGAACGCCAGCGAGGCTCAGGGAGCTATTTCGCCAACCCGCAGCTCCGCTACGCTGCACGTCGGCGAGACGGTCTATGCGGTCGGCTTCAGCGGCGGCTACCGCGCGAGTATTTCCGAAGGCCAGATCGTGGCCTTGCATCCGTACGCGGGAGGCCGGGTCATTCAGGTCAACGCACCCTTCGGCCGAGGCGCCTCGGGCGGCGGCCTGTTCGACGATTCCGGTCATCTGGTCGGCATACTGACGTTTTACCGGCCTGGCCAGAACGGGGATCTTTTCTTTGCCTTGCCCGTTGACTGGATCGAAGAAGTCGTCCGCAGTGGCTTCGAGCCCTTGGCGCCCCTGCGCGGGGGGAGTCCGTTCTGGGCTGCCGCGGAAGATGCACTACCGGCGTTTCTAAAGACGGGCAGGACGGCAGCGCAATAGCTGTCCATCGCGCCCACGTGGCGCGATGGACAGTGCTGCATCAGCTTTCCTGTTTGTCGAAATTCGATCGCCGAGTTGATGCCGCTCAGTACCGTCTCGAAACGCGCCAGTCGGGCGATCCTCAACTCTCGCGCCCAGGCCTCACGAACTGACGCGGGTAGAGCCCTGCTCGGAAGCCGCCTATCCATACAAAAAGCGCGTCAAATAGGGCGCAGTACGGCTTGCCGTTGACGTCGCCATCTTCGCAGGCTTCCCGCTAGCCACCACCAGGCCACCCTCGTCGCCCGCGCCCGGGCCTATATCGATTACCCAGTCGCTCGCCGCGACGACACGCATGTCGTGCTCGACCACGATGATGGTATTGCCCGATTCGACCAAACCATCGATTTGCGCCACCAGCTTTTCGACATCTGCCGGATGCAGGCCGGTAGTAGGTTCGTCGAGGACATAAAGCGTGGCGCCGCGCTGCACCCGCTGCAGCTCGGTTGCGAGTTTGATCCGCTGCGCCTCGCCCCCGGAGAGTTCGGTAGCCGGCTGGCCGAGCCGCAGGTAGCCCAAACCGACCTCGCGCAGGACATCAAGAGAACGCAGCACCGACGTCTCTTCGGCGAAGAACGCCCATGCCGCATCGACCGTCAGA
>JBGTFJ010000362.1:0-3133 GCA_041747355.1 Burkholderiales bacterium | reverse complement strand
ATGCCGTGCGCGAGCGGATCGAAAGCCGCCCACAGCGGCAACGTGACCAGAAATCCGGCGGCCGCGCCGATCAGCGCCAGCACGCGAACCATGCCGGCGCGCGCATCCGAGCCGAGCGCGAGCACGATGAGGCCGCCCAGTATCGGCACCCAGATGGCGAGGCTCAGCAACGGCAAGGCAGAAAACATCTGTCGTCTTTATTCCTGTGCCGGAATCAAACGCGGACAAACCACAGCGTCATCAGCAGCAGCACCCCGATGATCATGGTAAACGCGTAGTGGTAGATATAGCCTGACTGGAACTGGCGGACGATGGCCGAGCTCCACGCCACCATGCGCGCCGAGCCGTTGACGAAAAATCCGTCGATGACGGCAACGTCGCCAATCTTCCACAAGCCGCCGCCGAGCCGGCGCGCACCGCCTGCGAAGAACCAGTCGTTGAAACGATCGAAGCCGTACTTCTGCTCGAGCACCGTATGAATCGCCGCAAAGCTGTGCCGGATACGGGCCGGCCAGGCAGGGCGAACGATGTACAGCAGCCACGCGCTGGCGATGCCGGCTACCGCCAGCCAGAAAGGCAAGGTCGTCAGGCCGTGCATCGCAAAAGCGGCGCTGCCGTGAAACTCGTCTCTAAGCGTAGCCAATACGTCGTGCGCTGGCGCGACCACGATCGAGCCGCTGAACCAATCCCCGAACAGCATCGGCCCGATGTGAGCCCACCCGGCGTAGATCGACGGAATCGCCAGCAGCACCAGCGGCGCCGTCACCACCCACGATGGCTCGTGCAGATGATGCCGCGTTTCTTCGTCCATGCGCGGCTTGCCGTGGAAAGTCAGAAACAGCAGGCGGAACGAGTACAGCGCGGTGATGAAGACCGCGCTCAAGACCGCGAGGTAGGCGAAGGCGGAACCCGGCAAAGTCGAGGCGTGCGTGGCCTCGATGATCGCGTCCTTCGAGAAAAAGCCCGCGAACGGCGGAATTCCGGCCAGCGCGAGCGAGCCGATGACGGCAGTCCAGTAGGTGATCGGCAGGTATTTTTTCAGGGCGCCCATCTTGCGCATATCCTGCTCGTGATGCATCGCGATGATCACCGACCCCGCGGCCAGGAACAGCAGCGCCTTGAAGAACGCATGCGTCATCAGATGGAAAATGCTCGCGGCATAAGCCGATGCGCCGAGCGCAACGGTCATATACCCCAGTTGCGACAAGGTCGAATAAGCGACGACGCGCTTGATATCGTTTTGCACGAGACCCAGGAGCGCCATAAAAAAGGCGGTGATCGCGCCGATCACCATGACGAACGACAGCGCGGTTTCCGACAGTTCGAACAGCGGCGACATGCGCGCGACCATGAAAATGCCGGCCGTCACCATGGTCGCCGCGTGGATCAGCGCCGAAATCGGCGTCGGCCCTTCCATCGAATCAGGCAGCCAAACGTGCAGCGGGAATTGCGCGGATTTGCCCATCGCGCCGATGAACAGCAGGATACAAATTACCGTCGGCAATAGCCACGCGAAGCCTGGAATGATTTCGATCGGATGCTGCGCAAACTGCGGCGCCAGCGCGAACACTTGCGCGTAATCGAGCGTGCCGAAATACACGAGCACGAGTGCCACGCCGAGCAAAAATCCGAAATCGCCGACGCGGTTGACCAGAAACGCTTTCAGATTGGCGTAAATCGCCGACGGCCGCGTATACCAGAAGCCGATCAGCAGATAGGACACCAAGCCGACCGCTTCCCAGCCGAAGAACAATTGCAGAAAGTTGTTCGCCATTACCAGCATCAGCATGGCAAACGTAAACAGCGAGATATAGCTGAAGAAGCGCTGATAGCCAGGGTCGTCGCGCATGTAGCCGATGGTATAGATGTGCACCATCAGCGAGACGAAATTCACGACGACCATCATGGTGGCCGACAGCCGATCGATCAGAAAGCCGATCTCGAAGACCGTCTCGCCCGAGGTCAGCCAGGTATAGACCGCACCATTGAAAAAATGACCCTGCGCGACATCGCGAAACACGACGAACGACATCGCGAACGACGCAATCATCAGCGCGATCGTAATGCGATGCGTCCATAGCGGGCCGAGCAGCCGCCCAAAAAATCCGGCGAGGATGGCGCCGGCCAGCGGGGCCAACGGAATGAGGAGGTAGATGGTACGCATCAAATCCCCCGTGCCCCCCCTTCGACAAGCTCAGGGCAGGCTCTTTTTCTAAGGAGGGTTCCGAGCGTCCGTTCGCCGATCTTGCCGGTTACTCGCGCCAAACGGCGCAAATACCTTTCCCCTTTGAAAAAGGGGGCGACGCGCGGCGGCGGGGGGATTTGATTCACGCTTATTCTTTCTCCCTTGCTCATCATTCTGTGCTCATCATCCCTTCAAACTTCCCAAATCGTCGACATGTATCGTCTGCAGATTGCGGAACAGTACGACCAGTATCGCTAAACCAATCGCCGATTCCGCGGCGGCTACGGTGAGAATAAAAAACACGAAAATCTGTCCGGCAGTGTCGTTCAGATAATGCGAGAACGCGATGAAATTGGTATTCACCGCAAGCAGCATCAATTCGATCGCCATCAGCAAAACGATCACATTTTTGCGATTCAGAAAAATGCCGACGACGCTGATCGCGAACACGATCGCGCCCAGAACCAGGTAATGTGATAACGAAAGCGAGAACAAAGCTGTGTTTCCTTGTTGATCGTTCGGTGCAAGGCAGGACGCTGCGCGGATCGCTACCATGCGGCCTGGCCCGAACCCTGAGCCGTTTCGAATCTTGTTCAGATCGGCGCTAACCCCTTTCGTCGGCCCGCTGCTCCGAACGCATATCGACCATGCGAACGCGATCCTCGCGCCGCGCCTCGACCTGTTGGCCAGGATTCTGGTAGCGCGTGTTCTTTCGGCTGCGCAAGGTCAGCGCGATCGCGGCAATGATTGCGACCAGCAATATGACGGCGGCGATCTCGAACGCGTAAACATACTGCGTATAGATCAGCCGGCCGAGTTCCTTGATATTGCTGTAACCGGCGACGTGCTCTGCGGGTCCCGGCATTTCCGCGACGCTGAAATAACCGCCGCCCAAAACCACGATCATCTCGGCAACCAGCAAAGCTCCGACGATGCCGCCGAGCGGCA
>JBGTFJ010000361.1:0-2290 GCA_041747355.1 Burkholderiales bacterium | reverse complement strand
TCATCATCAGCAAAGCCATACTGCTCGCCAGCGCGAGAGCGCGCCAGAAACCGGTGCGCGTCGGGACCGGCGCGTTCAGCTGCTGTTGATGCTGGACGCGCGTCTGGATCGCGCGCCACACGCGCGTCGGCGGTTCGATCTGCGGCAGCGCTTCAATCATCGGATAAAGCCGGCTCTCCCACGCTCTCACCGTACGACGCAACGCCGAATCAGCAGTCAGCAGCCGCGTGAATCGGCGCTGCGCGCCGCCGTGCAGGACGCCCAGCACGTATTCGGCAGCGAGTATTTCGCGAAGATCGGCGTTCTCGTATTTCATTCACTTGAAAAGCGCAGCTTGCGCTGCTGTCTATCCTCCGCCATCTTGTGTTGACAGGCAGGTCTTCAGCTTTTCCAGGCCACGCCTGACCCAGGTCTTGACCGTGCCCAAAGGTTGCCGCAGATGCCCGGCAAGCTCGGAATGGGTCAACCCGTGGAAAAAAGCCAGCATGATGGTCTGGCGCTGCTTGCCGTCTAGCTGCTTCAGGCATTGCGCCAGGGCGTGCGCTTCGCTGGATCGCATCAGCAGATCCAGCGGCCCGGCGCCGTCATCTTCGCGCATTTCAATCAAGGTCTCGAAGTCATCGCTGGTTTCAAAACGCGGCCGGCGTAACCAGTCGAGTGCACGGTTGCGGACGATGCTCGTCATCCACGTCATCGGCGCGCTTTTCTGGATGTTGTAGTCGGCCGCGTGATGCCAGATATTCACGAAGCTTTCCTGCAGCACTTCCTCAGCCCAGTCTTCGCGCCTCAATATACGCAGCGAAACGCCAAACAGTTTTGCCGAAGTGTTGCGATACAGCGCCGCGAAGGCGCGCTGGTCGCCGAGCGCGCAACGCGCAAGAAGATCCTGCAGCGGTGGGCTGATCGAATTTGGTGTGGGGACGGTCATTGTTTCGCGGTTTGCAGGCGCCGCTGCTGCCACAACACGTCGGCGCATCCGACGGCGCGATTCAGCACGCGGCAAAGCACAAACAACAGGTCGGACAAACGATTCAGATAGCGTTGCGTGAGCGCCGAACAGGTATCGGCTTCGACAGAGCGCAACGCGACCACGCTGCGTTCCGCGCGCCGGCACACGGTGCGCGCGAGATGACACAAACTCGCGGCGCGCGAGCCACCGGGAAGAATGAATTCCGCAAGTGGCGGCAGCCCGGCGTTGAAGCTGTCGAGAGTCTGTTCGAGGCGCGTAACGTCCGCTTCGACTATTCCCGGGTAACCCGGCACAGACAGCTCGCCACCCAGATCGAACAGCTGATGCTGTATTGCCAGCAGGCAGTCGCGTACCGGATCCGGGATGGTATCGGCGAGCAGCACGCCGAGTGCGGAATTCAATTCATCGACCTGCCCAATCGCTTCAATTCGCGCGCTCGTTTTCGCGACCCGGGAGCCATCGCCCAGACCAGTCGTGCCGTCGTCGCCGGTGCGGGTGTAAATTTTAGACAGCCGGTGACCCATTAGCGATGGAAGCTGTGCGGGGATTGGAGTGCGATTATAGGCAGTTTGCCGACGTGTGGAAACTGGCGGGCGAGGGCGCTATTGGTTGAGCCTGTCGGCGAGCGCGGCGATCTCGCCGGCTTCGAATACCGGCAGCGAGCAGCGTTTGTTGGTGCAGACGAACGCCGCGGCGCTGCCGAGTTGCGGGTATTGCACGTCGGCGTTCGGCATCGCACCTTCGGCTTGGTCCCACCATTCGATACGGCGATTGATGGCGGGATAACGCAAGGCCGCGCGGAACAGCTGCGCGGCTTTCGCATCGCGCTTGCCGCCCACCACGGTGATATGGACCGGCTCGTTCGCCAGCTCGTCGGCGGCAAGGAGGATGCCGGCGTCGGTCAGGCGAAACAACGCGATGTCCGGCGTGACCAGAAAGCGCATGGCGTGTTCCGCCGATTTCCGGTACGAATCTTTTCCCGTATAACGCGCGAGCTGATTGAAAAAGCGCGCGGCTGAAATATTCTCTTCGGTCGTCGGCCGCGGTTTCAGCGGACCCGATCCCGCTGCCGTCGCGTATCCTGCTTTGTCGTCGAAGTTCTTTTCGATAAAGTTGGCGGACTGTTCGGCGCGAGCGAGCCAAACGCGGTCGGCCGTCGCAAGGTATAGCGCCAGAAAGGCGCGGCCCATGGCAAGCGTATCCTCGAGGTACGGGCCGGCCCGGTCGATCTCGTCGTGGCGAAAGCCGCCATCTTTCATCGCCCGATGTTCGACGATCCAGTTGGCGGCCGTGATCGAATCGTCTAGATACCTGTTCTCA
>JBGTFJ010000360.1:0-5120 GCA_041747355.1 Burkholderiales bacterium | reverse complement strand
GCGGGCCGATCATGGCGCGCAGGCGGCGTGCGGACACGTTAGTGCCGAAGGCGCCCGTTCGCGGGAAGCACCCGGGGCCACCACGCTCCAGAGGCTTCGCCAACGCCGTGCCGGCGGGGAGGTCTCGAAGTGAGGTGCCGGGAACTCATCAGACTGCTAGAATCGATAAGCTTGGCGCGCGCAACGCGAGTCATCGCAGGTACGGGGATGGTGCCTGATTCGAATGATCTTTCCAGTGCCCTGCAGAATTTTTCCTGGCATGGCATGCGTGCTGCTGAGGTTTGGCCAAAGGGAGACAAGGCTGCGGATCGCGCGACTGAACGCTCGATCGGCAGGCTTAGAAGCTAAAGCAAAAGGATTGCGTCGGGCGCTTCGCCTTGATGCGATTCGCTGTCTCTCGCCCATTAAATAAGAAAATATGAGCGAGCTTCCACAGAAATTACAGGAGAGGATAGCAGGCGCCGAACTGCCGTCGCTCCCGCACGTCTTGCTGAAGCTGCTGAGGGCTTTCAACAGCGAGCGGGCCAATGTCGCTGACTTGAGCCGCTTGATCAATCTCGACGTTGCGTTACGGAACAGAATCCTTTCGCTGGCCAGCCCGATAGGCTACCAGAAGCTCGCTCAAATCGTTTCCCTCGAACAGAGCATCGTTGCACTTGGCCTCGATACCGTCAGGACGATTGCGATCAGCGCTGCGATCGCCGAGATATTCAAACCGCAATCGTCAATCCGGCGCGCCGAAGCGAAGCGCCTGTGGCGGCACGCGGCGCATGCGGCGGCAGTGGCCAGAAAACTGGCTGAACTCGCACAATATGCGCATCCTGAAGAGGCTTATCTGGCTGCCCTGCTGCATGATGTCGGCCAGCTCGTTCTGGCCGCGGCGTTTCCGGAGCAGTACGCGCAAGTCCTGGCTGAGCCGGATGAACGTCGGCAGATCGATCTGGAGCGACAGCAGTTCGGGGCTGACCACGCACAAGTCGGCTTTTGGCTGATAGGCCACTACCGATTGCGTTCTATCATCAGCGACGCGGTCCTCTACCATCACGAGCCCGAAGAGCGGATTGGCGACGCGCACATACTGGTCAGGATCGTTAGCGCGTCGCACGCATTGTCGTCAGACGCTGCAGCAGAGGCAGCCGGTGGCGTCGAGTTCGCCGCGCGCCTGTTCAAGCTGCCCGAGAACGAGATTCTTGCCCTAGTCGAAGGCGCGCGGCAGCAAGTGCGGCAGGACGCCGACTACCTCGCGTTGAATATCGGAAGGGGCGTCAAGTCGACACTCCAAGACACCGCGAAGCGCAGAAAGCCGGCCGAAATCGAGCTGATCGACGATGATGCCCCGATCGATGCAGAGCTCGCCGAAGAAATCCGCAGCATCATGCTTTTGAGCGGCGTCCGGCAGGCGATTGCAGCAGCGGCCGGAGAACAGGCCGTACTGGCCGCCATCAGGAAAAGCGCCCAAATCCTTTTTGCCGTCGATACGACATTCCTAATTTATGAACCCGGCAGTAATCTGCTGCTCGGCATGAGCGCGGTCGGCGATGCGGCCCCAGGCGATCAGGTTGGCGATCAGATCGTCATTCCGTATGATTCGGAAAAGAGCTTGATTGCGCAGGCTGTACGCAGCGACGCGCCACTCAACTCATTCAGTCGCAAGACCGAGCTTGCCATCATCGATCAACAAGTAATCCGCGCCAGCCGAAACGCGGAGATTTTGTGCGTACCGTTGATGATTGGCGAAAAGACGCTCGGCGCAATCGTGTTCGGCGTCAGCGCCGCAGCTGCGGCAGCGCTTGGCGACAACATGCATTTCATCAGAGCATTCGCGAATCTTGCCGCGAGCAGTCTGGACGCGTTCAGAAGCCGCCAAGTCTACCAGAGGCTCATCGAAGCCAACCAGGAAGCTGAACGCGCGGATCATTCGCGCAGGATCGTGCACGAAGTCAGCAATCCCCTCTCAATCATCAAGAACTACATCAGCATATTGGGAATGAAGTTCGGTCCTGACGACCCCGCGCGGCAGGATCTCGAGGTCCTGAACGAGGAGATGGATCGCATCGTCAGCATCATCCGCAGCCTGTCCGATCCACACCAGCCTGTGGTCAGCGCGACCGTCTATGCCGATCCCAACCAGATCATCTCGGAAGTAGTCGAGCTGTGCGAAAAATCGCTGTTTGCTCCTAACCGGATCAGCCTGAAACTCAGCCTTGATCAATCGATGGAAAGCATCGCTACCAATAAAAACGGCGTCAAACAGATTTTGCTGAATCTGGTAAAGAATGCAGTGGAAGCGATGGTCGACGGCGGCACGCTCTCTTTGTCGACAACTGGCAGCGTAAATCGCGACGGCGAGGATTACGTGGAAATCACCATCAGCGACACCGGCCCGGGGATCCCGTCCTATACCATGTCTCACCTGTTCGAGCCTGTAACCAGCGACAAAGGCAACGGCCATGCTGGGTTGGGTCTGGCCATTGTCAAAAACATCGTCAAGGAACTGCGGGGCTTTATTACCTGCCGAAACACGCAGAGAGGCGTCTCGTTTGAAATATTGTTGCCAAAAAACCCTCTGGATCGGTCGCTAGATAATTTACATTCGAAATAAGCGCGCCTAAACTCCGCTGTCAAAGTGATGACGGTTGGTTCAGGCGCGACTGCTTCAGGCGACGGCACGGAGAACGAAAAATTAGCGCGATCGAATACCCGGTCCCCGAATACCGGGCAGCCGCTTCGAAAATACTGATCGTCGACGACGAGCCGCGCTTACGCACCAGTCTCAGACGGCTGATCGCTCCGCACGGTTATGCGCTCGACGTTTGCGGCAGCGGCGGCGAAGCAATCGTCAATCTGCAACGCGACCGTTTCGATCTGATTTTGCTCGATCTCGTGCTGCCAGACATGACCGGGCTCGACGTGATGGAATTCATCAGTAGCAAAGGGCTCGATACCTCGGTGATCGTCGTCAGCGGGGACACTTCCATCAATTCCGCGATAGGGACCCTGCGCCGCGGCGCCTACGATTTCATCCGCAAACCGTACGAACCAGAAGAGTTGCTGAAAGCAGTCGACAATGCGCTGCGCAAACGCTACCTCGAGAAAATAAATCGCCGCATCAGCATAAAGCTCGAGCATTCTGAGCGGTCTTACCGTTATCTGGTCGACAGCTCACCCGACATCATCTACACGCTGAATCAGCAGGGTAACTTCAGTTTCCTCAATGACCGCATCGAAAGCCTGCTCGGCTTCGCCAAGGACGAACTGCTCGGCAAACACTACACGGCGATCATTCACGATGAGGATTTCGATCGCGCGGCTTATGTGTTCAACGAACGGCGAACCGGCGAGCGCGGCGCGTCCAATGTCGAACTGCGGCTGAAATGCAAACAGGGTTCGGATCGTTATCGTCTGTTCGCGACGAACTACATCACCGTCGTTCTGAATGCGATGGGCGTATACAAGAATGGCGTAGGCGTCCATCCGATGCTGTTCGCCGGCACGCATGGCGTTGCGCGCGACATCAGCGAACGCAAAAAGGCCGAGGCGACGATCAGCTATCAGGCTTGTCACGACCTCCTGACTGATCTGCCGAATCGGGCATTGTTCAAAGACAGGCTCGGCCTTGCGATAACGCACGCGCAGCGCAGCGGTCACCTGCTCGCGATGATGTTTCTCGATCTCGACCGGTTCAAGCTGGTGAACGACGCGCTGGGTCACGTGAAGGGCGACGAATTACTGCAAGCGGTCGCGCAGCGCCTCAAGAATTCCTTGCGCAAGGGCGACACGCTGGCGCGCATCGGTGGCGACGAATTCACGCTGCTACTACCGGAGATCAACAGCCGCGACGATGCGGCTCTGATCGCTCAGAAAATACTCGATGAATTGCGGTGCCCGTTTCTGATCGACGAGCAGGACATCTTCTCGACGGTCAGCATCGGCATCGCCATATTTCCGGACGATGGCGACAGTATCGACGATCTGATCAAGAATGCCGACATGGCGATGTACCACGGCAAGTGGGAAGGCAAGAACAACTACCAGTTCTACAGCAAAGCCATGAACGTGGTATTTCAGCAGCGGCTATCAGGGGAAAGCGAGCTGCGCAAGGCGATCGATCGCGACGAGTTCGTGCTCCACTTCCAGCCGCAAGTCAATATCGTAAGCCGCAAAATAATAGGCATGGAGGCCCTGATTCGCTGGCAGCATCCGACGCGCGGCCTCATCAGCCCAAGCGGCTTCATGCCGCTTGCCGTAGAAGCCGGCCTGATGCCGAGAATCAGCGACTGGGTTTTGCGGCGCGCTTGCGCGCAGCTGCGTTCCTGGCGCGAAGCTGGGTTGCCGCTGGTCCGGGTGGCGGTCAACCTTTCACCGCAGGATATCGAGCAATCGCGCTTCGTCGAGAAGGTGCTGAGCGTGTTACAGGACAACTATTTCGAAGCCAGCGCGCTCGAAATCGAAATAACCGAGAATGTTCTGGTGCGCGACGTCGAAAACACGGTGACGAAGTTGAGCCGGCTCGGCGCGCTCGGCGTGAAGATTTCGATCGACGACTTCGGCATCCACTATTCGTCGCTGAATTACCTGAAGAAATTCCCGATTCACGCGATCAAGATCGATCAATCTTTCGTGCATGACATCACCTCCGACGGAAGCGATGCATCGATCATTACCGCGATCGTGGCCATCGCGAAGGGCTTTAAGCTGAATTTGATAGCAGAGGGTGTGGAGACGCTGCGCCAGCTCGAAGTGCTGCGTGGGCTGAATTGCGTCGAAATGCAGGGCTTTCTGTTTAGCGCACCTTTGACGCCCCCCGACGCGGCAAAAATACTCGCCAATCAGCAAGCGCTTTTCCGGTCGCTGAATCATCAGAACGGCGTTTCCGAACACTGACTTCAGTGCAGTGGCGATACCAGATGTAGAGAATTTGCAGCTGACAGTAATCGATCGCTTTACGAGCCTCTCTTGCGAACAACACACTGGCGGGCGGCAGCGCGACCAAACGAGTCGCGGCTGCCGTTATCCCTCCTACTGCCGTTAGTTTGGCCGATTGCCAGACATCGGAAAAGGCCAAGCGCCGGGAACGGGAGCTGGTTTTTCCGATTCGGGTGCTTCGCTCGGCGTTAAGG
>JBGTFJ010000359.1:0-11777 GCA_041747355.1 Burkholderiales bacterium | reverse complement strand
GGCAGCACGCGCTGAATGTGATCGCGCGACGCAAGCTCGGGCACCACGCCGCCATATTCGGCGTGCAGCGCCACCTGCGAATACAGCTTGTGCGCCAACAGACCGTGATGGCTGTGATATAGCGCTATGCCGGTCTCATCGCAGGAGGTTTCTATGCCGAGCACCAGGCATCCGGAAGGCGCGCCGTTCGAAACTGTCCGTGCGCCGGCGATGCTCATATTGAGTCGGATGAAAACCGCGCGGGCAACAAAAAGAAATGAAAAGAGCAGGCGAGCCTGCTCTTTTCACCGATGACCGGAAGATTATTTTCCTGGCGCTGTTTTGACGATCGAACCGTCGACAACCCGCACGCGATCGCCGACTTCGAATCCGCTGCGGCTTCCGAGCGCGACGGTTCGGCGCTTGCCGTTATCCATGCGGACGGTAAACCGGTACAGACTACTGTTATTGCCAACGCGTCGCTGCACCTGCAAGCCGGACATCGCACCGCTCGAAGCGCCAGCGACGGTGCCCGCGGCTTGCGATGTATTGCCGTAGTCGCTGCCGAGCGCCGCACCGGCGATGCCACCACCCGATCCGCCGAGCACCGAACTGAGCCCGATGCCTTCGCGCCCCTCGGCGACATTGATCGATTCGATGAATCCGCAATCGGTACAATGTGTACCGGTGGCCGCCGTGCTATCGGCTTCTTTATTTGCACCCAGCGTGCCGCATGCCGATAGCAGCGCCAGGACCGATATCGCTACGAACAATTTGATTCTGTTCATGACACTCTCCTCTCGGGGGATAGTCGAAGTATAGCGTAATGAAAGCAAGTTTGCGGCTACATACCCGGAGGGAAAAAATGAATAACGAATTATGGATCTTGCTGGCGGTGCTGGCAGTCATCGCCATCGGTTTCGCTTTGATGATGCGCAAGTTCATGCGCCAAAGCCGGGAGGCCGAACGCAATATCGATCACAACAAGCTTCGCAAAATCGAAGACGAACAATAGACGGCGCAGCGGAAGATCCCTGGATAACCGGGAGGCAAGCGAATGCCGGCTTACTCCCAGTAGGGACGGGCGCCGTAATGCGAGTGAATGACGGCCGCCCATTGACGGTCGGCCATCTGCGGCCAGTTGTCTTTATCGAACCCAGGGGCGTTCTCGAGTTGCTGCTTGCCGACGTTCAGCATGACTCGCTCGTTCGCCGAATCGACTTGTAATGCCCCCCAGGGAATAGCGAACAGTTTTTCTCCCATGCCGAGGAAACCGCCGAACGATAGCACGGCATAAGCGATGCGGCCACTGGCGGTATCGAGCATGATCGCCTCGACCCTGCCCAGGTCTTCACCCTGCTGGTTAACCACTTTATCGCCCTCGAGCATATCCGCCGGCAAAATTCCGGCGCGGCGTGCCTCGCTATAGGCGTTATAGTCTGTGGGGGTCACGATCTCTCCCTCCATAGCGTCTGGATTGTCAGGTGCAGCAATAACCGTTCCGTGCAATGCTTCGTTCGGCCGGCACACGCGTTCAGGCAACCGGGGACGAAACGGCTTCAGGCGCTTGGAAGATTTTTACAAAGCTTGCAAAATTTACATAAAGCATTTACATAAAAGCTCGGTCGAGCGCAAACCCTCGTCCGGGCCGCGGCTCTCGCATCCGCTGTTAATTCACGGAACGTATAGCTCTTTGAGGGTCCCAATGGAATGATGCCGAGAGCATCAAGTCGCTTATTCGTTCGAAGAACGATGTTTATCCATAACTATGATTAGAATTTGTTGAGCATGAGCATTCGTATTCAAGCATTCATTGGGCTGACGTCGCTGCCAACGCTTTTGCAACAACGCTCGCCTCGCTGCGAGGCATTGCCGGCAATAAACTCCGCATGACCAGACCAATTTTTCCCGCGCGGCCTGCAATCTTCCTGTTCATTACCGGCCTCGCGGTCGCTATCTACGCGGTACTGGCGCTGGCTGCGCGACTTGACGCGAATTGGGCGCCCGCGTTGCAAGCGATCGCGCCCGATATGCCGCCGCTCGTCGCGCTCGGGCTGTTGCTGAGCGGTGGATCGCTGATGTCATGCACGTTTGGGGCGCGAATCCTGACGATTGCGTTCGCCGTGGCTGTGATCGTCCTCGGAAGCGTGTATCTGGTTGAATTCGGCGCCGGTTGGCAGTTGCCGCACGCGCTTTCTGTCAGCGCCTTGTTCGGCGATACAGCAGGCGACGCTGCGTCTGTCTCACTTTTAACCGCCTTGAATCTTGTCCTGGTCGGCACGATGGTGGCAGTGCTGGCTGCGGCGCGCGAGCAGCTCGCGTCCGACGTAATCGTCGCGCTCGCCGCCTCCGTCGTGCTGGCGATCTCGCTGGTTTCCGTGTTCGGTCATGTCAGCGGCAGCCGCTTCGTTTACGACAGCCTGCGTTTCAGCGGGGCAGAGCTGGAGACTTCGCTCGCGTTCATCGCGCTTGGACTATGCATCACGGTCTATATCTTTTCCGGCAGCGAGCGCATCGAGTTGCGGAAGTGGGCGCCGATTCCGCTCTGGTTCGGTGTTTTCATCTGCACGCTTTTGCTCTGGCAGGCGTTGCGCGTCCAGGAAGCGGGGGACGCGCAGCAGACCGTTGCGCGAACCGCTGCGGCAATGCGCGCCGATGTCGCCGAGCATATGGAAGCACGAACGCAAACGCTGCGCCGCTTCGCCGCACGCTGGCAAATCTATCAACCCAGTGAGGCGCAATGGCGGACGGAAGCAATCGAGTACGTCAAAGATCTGTCGGATTTGAGCGCGCTCTATTGGGCCGATGGCAACCTGCGCGTGCAATGGGTCGAGCCCGCATCGGATGATAAAGGCGGTGATAAAGGCGCTAGCGGGCTGGCTCTCACTGACGACCCCGCCCGTCGCGCTGCACTCGACGCGGCGTTGACGCAGCGCGACATCGCCGTGACCGGATCGATCGATCTCGCCAGCGGCGGGCGCGGATTGCACATCTACGCGCCGGTTTACCCGAACAGCGGCGGCAATGGCGCGGCGGGCAGTCGGACCGGGGTTGCGTCGGCCGGCATCATTGTCGGCGTTTTCCGCCTGCAGCCCTTGTTCGACGGCCTGTTGAAAAACCGGTTTCCGGGCTTTGCTGCGACTCTGCGGCAAGGCAATCAAATCATTTACGACACCGCCGGAGCCGGCCCAAGCGACGAGCTGGCGTCGTCCTGGGCGGTGACCGAGACCATCCCGCTCAACCAGAGTGGCGATAGCGGCTGGCAACTAACCGTCACGCCAACGCGCGCCACCGTCAGGGGAACGCAGACTTCGATTCCGGAAGCGGCATTGGCGTCCGGTATCGGGCTCGCCTCACTGCTCGCCTTCATGGCTTTTTTGCTGCAAACCGCCTGGCGGCGTTCACGGCAGTTGTCGATTTCGAATCAGGCGCTCGCCTACGAAGTCCGGCAACGCGGGGCGGTCGAGCGCGCGGCGCGCGAAGCAGAACAACGGTCGCGCCTGATTTCCAGCGTGGTTCGCGATTATGCGATTTACACGTTGTCGACCGATGGCCTCATTACGAGCTGGAATGAAGGCGCGCAGTTGACCAAAGGGTACGCAGCCGAAGATATCCTCGGCAAACACTTTTCGGTCTTCTTCACCGAAGAGCAGATCGAGCGTTCGTTGCCCGAAAGATCGCTGCAGCTCGCCGCGACGCAGGGTCGTTATGAGGACGAGGACTTACGGGTAACCGCCGATGGCGGCGAGTTTTGCGCCGATGAAGTAATAACGCCGATGCGCGACGAGCACGGCGAACTGCAGGGCTATTCGGTCATTACGCGCGACGTGACCGAGCGAAAAAATGTCGAGCAGAAGATCCGCGAGTCGCGCGATTTTTACATGAAGTTGATTGGCGACTTCCCGAATCCGGTGCGGCGTTCGGACACTTCCGGCAAATGCGATTACTTCAATCAGGCGTGGCTGGATTTTACCGGGCGCAGCCTCGATCAGGAGTTGGGCGATGGATGGCTGGAAGGTGTGCATCCCGACGACCGCGAGCGTTGCATGCAGACACACGGTGCGGCGCTCGAGGCGCGCCGCGCGTTCGAGATCGAATACCGATTGCGCCGCGCAGATGACAGTTATGGTTCCCTGCTCGACTTTGGCCAGCCGTTTTACGATTTGCGCGGCCGCTTCACGGGATATATCGGTGCATGCTACGACGTGACGGAACGACGGGCAGCAGAAATCGCTCTACGCGGCAGCGAGGCGCGCTACGAAGCGATGACTTCCAACGTTCCAGGTATGGTATTTCAGCTGGAAACCGATGGGGCTAACCTGAATTTCCGCTATGTCAGCCGCAAGGTCTATCAGCTTTTTCGCATCGGCCCGGGAGCAGTCAAGGCCGACGCCGAATCCCTGCTCGGTTTGATACCGCCACAGGACCGGGAACGGTTCACGAACAGTCTGGCCGAGGCGGCGCGGCAAATGAGCGAATGGCAGTGGGATGGCCGGGTGCTGCCGCGGCAGCGCGAGCTCAAGGAAATTAAATGGGTCACTGTCAAAGCTTCGCCGACTTCCCTGGGGAACGGCAAGACACTTTGGGACGGCCTATTGCTCGACGACACTGCACGGCGCCGCGCCCAGCTCGAAGTCGAGCACTCCCGCGAACAGTTGCGCGCTTTGTCGCATCATCTACAGGCGGTGCGCGAAGAGGAAAAATCGCACATCGCGCGCGAGATTCACGATGAGCTTGGCGGCACCCTGACCGCGCTGAAAATGGACATCGCCTGGCTGATTCCGCGGCTTTCTTCAGCGCAGGCGCTATTGGCCGATCGAATACGCGGCATGTCGCAACTTGTCGATTCGGCGGTTTATGCGATGCGCCGCATCTCGAGCGAACTGCGGCCGACGCTGCTCGATGATCTCGGCCTGGTCGCGGCGCTGCAATGGCAGGCGGCTGAATATCAGAAACGCACGGGGACGACATGCTCAGTTGATGCGGAACCGGAGGAAAGTATTGTTCCGAACGACCTCTCGGTCGCGTTTTTCCGCGTATTCCAGGAAGCGTTGACGAATGTCACCCGGCATGCGAAAGCCAGTCATGTCGCTGTCACCTGGCGCGAACGGGCCGATGGCTACCTGTTGCAGATCGCCGATGACGGCGTCGGTTTTTCGGAAGGACACCGGATCAAGCCGACCTCGAATGGCATTCGCGGTATGACCGAGCGCGCGCGGCATTTGTTCGGCAATGTTTCGGTCGCGAGCGCACCCGGCAAAGGGACGACGGTCACGGTATCCCTGCCAAAAGCCAATCAGGATGAGGAACCCCGCTCGTCCGCCACGGGATAAGCGCGTTATTTAACTCCCGTTTCATTGTAGGACTGCGCCTACAAGCACCTCCATTTCGCCTACATCAAAATCAGATGCAGGCGTATGTCGACGAGCCATCTATCGGTCTAGTATTCGTCCATGCGCTGCTGCACCGGCGCTTTAACCGCGACACCCAGGAGCGACTGAAAACATGGACCAAGCCATTGGAGTGCCCCACGAAAATCTGATTAACTTTCCTTACAAAATTCTCGATTTCGCGCTGCCGAGAGCAGCCGTCGCGGTTCGCCCCACAACAAAAACAAACTACGGCGCGATCTATGGCATGTCGCGGCCGATGCAACGTCTGTACCGCACCATAGACAAAGTCGCGCCTACCGATGCCACGGTGCTGATCGTAGGCGAGAGCGGCACCGGCAAGGAGCTGGTCGCAAACGCGATTCATCAGCGCAGCAAACGTTGCGATCAGTCCTTTATCCCGATCAACTGCGGAGCGATATCACCGAATCTCATCGAGGCGGAATTGTTCGGCCATGAACGCGGCAGCTTTACCGGGGCCACCCGCATGCACAAAGGCTATTTCGAACGCGCTGCCGGCGGCACTATTCTGCTCGATGAAATAACAGAGATGGCCCCCGAGTTGCAGGTAAAGCTGCTGCGCGTGCTGGAAACGGGAACGTTCTCGCGTGTTGGCGGAGACCAGGAAATCAAGGTCAAAGTGCGGGTCATCGCCGCAACCAATCGTGATCCGCAAGCTGCCGTTGCCGCGGGTCAGCTGCGGGAAGATTTGCTTTATCGGCTGTCGGTGTTCCCGATCGAGATTCCGCCGCTGCGCGAGCGGGGTGACGATATCGAGTTGCTCGCGCACCATTTTCTCGACGTCCTGAACGACGCTGAAGACGATGTCGACAAACGTTTCTCGCCGCGCGCGCTGGCAGCGCTGAGGGAGCATTCCTGGCCTGGCAACGTCCGCGAACTCAAGAATCTCATTCAGCGTTCGTTCATCCTGGCCGACAACATCATCGAGCTCGACGGCCTGCTACAGCAAGGCGCCGAAATCAAAGTGCTGCCGACCGCCGAGCACGGGTTGCGCTTCGAGATTGGCACGCCGCTCGCGGAAGCAGAAAGACAAATGATCTGTGCGACGCTCGACCATTACGATGGCAACAAGAAGAAGGCCGCTGAAGTCCTCGGACTCAGTCTTAAAACGTTGTACAACCGGCTCAACGAATATCGCACCGCGCACGATTACCGTTCCACTGCACGCCCGGCGGATCGGGAAGCTCTTGCCTGACAGGGAAAAGTTGGTCGGGCAGATAACGTAGCATTTTCATAAATGTAAAAAAGGACTCAAACATGAAAACGACCATGAAGGCATTTGTGATTTTCGCAACATTTTTGCTGGCCTTGACCGGTTGCGCAGGTTCTCAGACAAAATCCAGCGCCGGTGACTTGATCGACGATTCAGCCATTACCACAAAAGTAAAAACGGCGTTGCTGGGAGACCCCGACGTGAAAGGAACCCAGGTCAGTGTTGAGACATTCAAGGGCACGGTGCAGTTGAGCGGCTTCGCCGACTCCGCCACGGCGAAAAGCCGCGCTGGAGAGTTGGCGCAAAAGGTCGAGGGCGTCAAAGCGGTCAAGAACGACATCCTCGTTCGGGGCAAGCAATAACCTGAAGGAGTACCAATGATGAGCAGCAGAACCCAGGATCTCGCCGATTCCGCTTCAGCGCTTGCCAAGCGTTCGGTCGATAGAATCACAGACGCGGCGAGCAGCGTCGAAGGTAGCTTGCGCGATAGAGCTGACAGCTTGCGGTCGGGTGCGGAGCGATCGGCTGGCGAAGCGCGGAGGCTGGTTGATGAAAATCCGCTCGCTGCGGTCGCAATCGCGGCGATCGCGGGCGGCGTGCTGGTGTGGCTGATGAAAAAGAGGTAGCTCTCGACCCAAGCTCATACGAGAGCCAAAAAAAAACGGCGTGTCGAGCACGCCGTTTCCGTTTGAAATAGGCTGTCGCGAATAGTCTATCGCATACTCCGCGACGCATCACCTTCGCGTTCGCTGGCGATCGAGCCGTTTCAGAAGCTGCAGCACGCCGCGCTCTGCCGGATCCAATCATCTGCGTCTTGACGCCGGCATCGCAGTGAAAAAGCTCTGATCGCGATGCGCATCGGCAAGGCCGGGATGGATATAGTATTTGCGGCATACTGCCGGCGTATTTCCCAAATGCAGCGCCACCGCTTTCACGGCAGTATCGAAATGCTGCTTGCTGGTGCCGTCGCTGTCTTCTTCGCGCAGTTGGCTTAACACGCAGCTCGCCGCGACTGTCCCCACCCATGTGCGAAAATCCTTGGCCGTGAACACCTGTCCGGAAACATCGCGCAGATACTGGTTCACGTGGTCGGATGAAATGTCCCGTGCGACCCCCTGCTCATCGAGGTAATTGAACAATTCCTTTCCGGGCAATTCCTGACAGCGCCGGATGATGTTGGCTATCCTGCGATCGGCGAATTCGACAGCGTGCTGCTTGCTGCTTTTGCCCTGAAACTGAAAGCGGATGTTTTGCCCGCTAACCTGGACATGCCGTCGCCGCATGGTGGTCAGTCCAAACAAGTGGTTATCGCGAGCGTATTCGGCGTTGCCGATTCGGATCGACGTCGCATCGAGCAGCTTGATAACGCCCGCCACCACTTTCGCCTGGGGCAAGCCGGGCAGCTTTAGATCGTTCTCGATCTGTTTGCGGATTTTAGGCAGCGCGTCGCCAAAAGCCACCATTCGGGAGAAGTTGTTTTCGCTGCGGATCGTCCGCCATTTGGCGTGATAACGATATTGTTTGCGCCCACGCGCATCGCGGCCGGTAGCCTGGAGATGACCATCGGCTAGTGCGCAGATCCAGACGTCCCGCCAAGCGGGTGGAATCGCCAGCTTCTTTATCCGCGCAAGGGATATCGCATCCCTGATGGCTTTTCCATCAGCACCGCGATACGTGAAGTATTTGCCGCGAGAACGTCGCCGGTACCCCGGCGTCCGGTCGTTCACGTAGCGCAGGCCCGCATTCTTAGCGACATCGTGTGAAACAGTCTCCGATAAATCGGGCATGTCCGAAATTTGGTATGATGGCGCGGAGTAAACAAAATCAAAATAATTTAGCAAGACACGTGCCGGCGGTTGGGCGCGTGCAAACTGCCCTTCTTTCCAACCAATGCGATGCTGTCATCCGCCAAAACCTCCGACCAAGTAGAAAAAAAGATCAGGATCCTGGTTGCTGACGATCATGCGATCGTTCGCGAGGGATTGAAGCAAATTCTGCTCGGCGTGGAAGATATGCACGTCGGCGGAGAGGCCTGCACCGGTAAAGAGGCATTGACCAAAATCCGCGAGTCGGATTGGGATGTCGTGCTGCTGGATATATCGATGCCCGACAAAAATGGCATCGATACCTTGAAGCAGATCAGGCAGGAAAGGCCGGGTTTGCCGGTACTCATCCTGAGCATGTTTCCGGAGGATCAATACGCGGTCAGTCTGCTGCGCGCAGGTGCCGCCGGCTACATGACCAAGGAAAGCGCGCCCAGTCAGTTGGTGAATGCAATCCGCAAAGTCGCGCAGGGAAAGAAATTCATCAGCGGCACGCTGGCGGAAACCCTGGCCCTGGAACTGGGCGGCGACATCGACAAGCCCATGCATGAAAGTTTGTCGGAGCGCGAATTCCAGATCTTTCGCAAGCTCGCGGTCGGACAAACCGCGTCGAAAATCGCTGAGGAATTATTCATCAGCGTCAAGACAGTAAGCACCTATCGAGCGAGAATCTTGCAGAAGATGAAAATGAAGACCAATGCTGACCTCACGTATTACGCGATCAAGAGTGGCCTGGTTGAATAACGGCGGCACTTGCAGAGTTTTACAGCCGGACACCGCCTTACGGCGTCAAGGTCCTGGATATCGTTGCCAGCGCATTGACTGAACAAATGGAAAAGCGGCGTCCGGTGCGGGTTTACATCGTCGAAGACGCCGAAATCGTGCGGCGCCGGCTTATCGACGTCGTCTCTGAGACGCCGCATAGCGAAGTTATCGGCTTCGCCGACACCGAATCGACCGCGATCGAGGGCATATGCGAAGCGCGCCCGGACCTGGTCATCATCGACATCCAGTTGCGGCATGGCAACGGCATCAATGTGGTACACGCATTGAAAAAGATGGATTTTGCGCCGCTGCCGAAAATGATCGTATTGACGAACTATGCTTTTCCGCAGTACCAAAAGAAATGCGAGAACTCGGGCGCCGACTATTTTTTCGACAAAAGCACCGAGTTTTCCCGCATAAGTGAAGTGCTGGAATCGATGTAAACCTGCAGCGCTTTAACCTCTGCCAGAACGGCGCGTACGGTCGGTCAGCTGATTATTCCGCACTACGCTGCGGCCGGTTTGACCTTCAGTTGTAACTTTTCCTTGATACGCGCCGACTTGCCTGAGCGCTCGCGCAGGTAATAAAGCTTTGCTCGGCGCACGTCGCCGCGTCGTTTGACTTCAATCTGCGCAATGGAAGGCGAATGCATTTGAAAGGTGCGCTCGACGCCTTCACCGGACGAAACCTTGCGTACGATAAACGACGAATTCAATCCGCGATTGCGACGCGCAATTACGACGCCCTCGAATGCCTGCAAACGTTCCCGGTTTCCTTCCTTGACCTTGACCTGCACGACCACGGTATCACCCTGTGCAAAAACCGGAAATTGCTTTCCGATACGGGCAATCTCTTCATCTTCAAGCTGCTTGATCAAATTCACTTGCCGCTCCTTGACTTTTAGCTGACTTCTTGACCGGCTTGCCGCTTATCCTGAACGGCCTGCCTGAATTCGTTTAGCAACTCTCGCTCATGCTCGCCGAGTGTGACTCGTTCTAGCAGATCCGGACGGCGCAGCCAGGTCCTGCCCAACGCCTGCTGCAATCGCCAACGCGTTATTTCCGCATGGTTGCCTGACAATAACACCGCGGGCGTTGGCTTACCCCGGTAATTTTCCGGCCGCGTGTAGTGCGGCCAATCAAGCAGGCCGTTTACAAACGAATCCTGGGGCGCCGATTGGGCATCGCCCAGAACTCCCGGGATTTGCCGTACCAGACAATCGATCAGCACCATGGCGGCCAGCTCGCCGCCCGAAAGCACATAATCGCCGATCGAAATTTCTTCATCGATCTCGTCGTCAATCACGCGCTCGTCGACGCCTTCGTAGCGCCCCGCGAGAAAAATCAAACCCTGCTCGGCGGCCAACTCCGACAAGACAGTTTGCGACAGCAGTCGTCCTTGCGGCGACAGGTAAACGGTTTTACTG
The DNA here is from genome assembly GCA_041747355.1 of Burkholderiales bacterium. Classification (GTDB taxonomy): domain Bacteria; phylum Pseudomonadota; class Gammaproteobacteria; order Burkholderiales; family JACMKV01; genus JACMKV01. The sequence goes on along the minus strand of JBGTFJ010000359.1, from coordinate 1,160 downwards.
CGTTCGACGCCGGCGCTTGTTTGCCGCTGCCTGGCGGCATTGATGGCGCGGCGCAAAGGTTCGGCAAGCATCACCATGCCTGGACCGCCGCCATAAGGCCGGTCGTCTATGGTCCGATACGTATCGTCGGCGAAATCCCGCGGATTCCATAATACGAGTTCGTAACACCCCGCGTCGCGCGCGCGTCCCGTGATACCGCACGTTGTTATCGCATCGAACATGCTTGGAAACAGCGTAATCGCATCGAACTGCATCGGCCGCTTCGCTCAACGCTTGCCTAAGCTTCCCATTCCACACATATCCTGCGCCGGGCAAGATCTACATCAATTACTGCTGACGCGATAAAGGGGATCAATAACTCGCGGCACCCTTCCTTTCCATCGATCACACGCAAAACGTCGTTTGCGCCCGTCTCCAGCAACTCAGCGACTTCCCCGAGCTTGCTGCCATCAGTCCGGACAACCTCAAGGCCGATCAAATCGGCCCAGTAATACTCGCCATCGTCATTCGCCGGAAGCGATGCGCGCGGCACCGCAATCAGCGACCCCTTCATGGCCAAGGCAGCATCGCGGTCTTCGCAGGCAAAAAATTTTGCGACGACTGATTTTCCCTGTACCGCGAAAGCTGCCGGTACGACTTCACGAAAATCCCGAAAATTTCCAGAAACGTCGTCACGCCCCACCCACCAAGTCTTGTGGCTACCCAGACTGTCCAACATCTCGGTGTAAGTGTAGAGCTTGACCCATCCATGCACACCGAAAGGCGCGAGCACGCGCCCCATGATCACCAGCGGTCGCGGTTCAGACGGTGGTGGCGCCTGCACTTTCGGTGACAGCGCTGTTCGCACCCCGCTTTGATCCATGCTGCTTCAGCAAGCGGGTGACGGTATCGCTCAGCTTCGCCCCCTGGCCGCGCCAATAGGCAATGCGTTCAGGCACGATGCGCAGACTTTCCGCGTTTCCGCGCGCCAGCGGGTTGTAAAAACCGACGCGTTCGATGAACTTGCCGTCGCGCGCGCGGCGCGAATCAGCCACGACTACGTTATAGAAGGGACGGTTTTTTGCGCCGCCGCGTGCCAATCGAATCACTACCATAGTTTTCCCGCCGAATTTAGCCGCCGCCAAGTTAGCCGCCGCCTTTTTGATATTGCGCGAAACTCC
>JBGTFJ010000358.1:0-3287 GCA_041747355.1 Burkholderiales bacterium | reverse complement strand
GCAATGTGCACAATCGCTAGCGCCCGCGAAGTGCGTGTCGGGCCGCCCTGCTGTTGCCCGACTTCCGGAAAAAAGGAGAAGTCAAGGCGGTGCACTTCCTGAGCTACGGCATTCCAAAACATGATTGGATCGTTAGTCATTTCATCCTCTTTAATCGTGATAGAGAGTTCTTTCCATCCTTGAATCAATCAAATCAAAGCACCGCATTAGTGATGGCTCGGCACGGGCTTAAGCCGTCCGAATGACGAGTGCGCTCACACTCGTTGGGCTCAGTAGCCAGAGTGCGGGTTTAATCTTGCGACTGACGGAACAATGGACGGTACGAACTAATCCACAAAAACTATGTGAATAGTGCCGTTAGGTAAACAGGCGACTTATGCGCCAGATGGCGCAATGTCGAATGCGAACTGCAGACAGTTACAGCAGCCCTCGACGTACCCAGTTACATCTCGCGGGCTTCGGGGTGGTGAGCAATAAAGCGCTGGTGCCGCTCGAACGATCGCGGCGCCGATTCCAGATTGACCTCGCTACTCCCGCGCCCGCCCCTTCTCAGTTTCCGCTGTAGCACGCTTCGTGCGCCAATTGTTGCTGGCTTTTTAGCTTGGTCCAAGTATAGTCCGCAGTAATAACTAATAGTGTGAATTCAAGTTGCTAACGAAAGATGCTTAGTCCTTCGGGTCAAGAACCAGAGTCGCTTTCCGCCCTTTGGCAGGCAGCAGGCGCAATGGAACGTGTGTCTGGCCTAACACATCGCCACTACAAAATACCCAGCAAGGTTCTCCCCGCCGTTCGTGGGTGCAGCGATCGAACACTTCTCGAATCGCGGCGATTTGGTTCTCGATCCATACATGGGCGGAGGGACGAGCACCTAAAGGGACTTCTGATTTCGTACCGGCCGACGAAATCGACGGCATGAGGCTAGGCTCAGCCAGGGAAACCATGGGTAGGGCTTTGAAACTGCATTTCGTTGAACGAACTTTTCGGTTCTGCCGCCGTCTGCCAAAAACGGCGGCCAAATCGAGAGTTGTGGACAATGCCAACAGTTTCGAGAAACGCGCTACGAAATTCCCTATCGCTGGTCGTGGCACAGGGCGCCGTATTGAGCGGACTAATCTGCCCTGCGGGATTGGCGATCAGCGCCACTCCAGGGGCCTGGGCCGCTCATGAAAAAGAGGTCGTGGCGGCCTGCGTTAAAGCAAGCAACTTGCATGGCGCCAAAGCCGGTGGAAAAATCATCGATTTCGATGACAGCGTCGGTTTTGCCGCGCTCGTAATCGATAGCCGTTACCCGCAACCGCATATGAAAAACCGGCGAGGCCGGGTTCTTTGCCTGTTCGACAAGCGGACACGGATGCCGTTTGTTTCCGGGGCCGACTCGATTGTCGGGAAAAGCCGGCGCTGATTGGCCCTCTGCCCTCCTTTTCGGGAAGGATCGCTGGAGTCAGGAACTTGCGCCGCCAGCGCGCATCCATTCAGCTTCTAGTCGGAGGCTCACTATGGAAAATATCAGTTCCGAAGAAGTCTGCTTCATCATTCTCAAGGCGCGCGAGATCAATGCCAAGACCGAGCCCGAGTTTCCCGACCACACTTCGAACGCTGCCGACGATCAGGGGCGCGAAATTCTGCTCGACTATCCAGACGATGCAACCAATGAGGAATTGACGGCTTCGCTCGAACGTTTGAACGAAGGCGAGCTGACCGAACTGCTCGCGCTCGTCACTCTGGGCCGCGGCGACTTCACCAGGGAAGAGTGGCCGGAAGCAATCCGACAGGCGCGCGACTTCATGGATGAAGGCACGCTGCGCTACCTGCTCGATCTGCCTTTACTGGCGGACTATCTGGAGGAAGGGCTTTCGCAAATGGGTTTTTCCTGCGGGGAAGCCTGGGAACAACGGCTGTAGTCAAATAATCGGCAACGGTTACATCTCGGGCGGCGTCACTGGCGGCGTTGAAGCGGTCGATGTTGCGGGCGCCGCTGAAGCTGGTATGGACTTGCGCATGAACGCCGCGAGCACCAGCCACAACGCGAAGCCGAAACCGAGCATCGCATAAAAACCGATAGTGCCGAGTTCGATGAAGCTCTGGTACGGCAACAAGCCGCCGATCGCCGCACCGCCCGCGATCACCAGCAAAAACAGCGCGCCGTAAATGTCGAGCAGCAGACGCAGAAATTGCAGCATTTTCATTTTGGGCTCCTTCCTTTAAAGGCGAGTCATTGCGGGGCTTCGAGGGCTAGGCCGTGCGTTCGCCAAGATAAGCTTGCTGCACCAGCGGATTGCACAGTAGCGCGGGCGATGCGCCGCATAGCGTGATGGAGCCGCTTTCCATCACGTAGCCGCGCCCGCTCAGCTCGAGCGCAAGCTTGGCGTTTTGCTCGACCAGCAGCATGGTGACGCCCTCACTCGCGATCATCCGTATCGTTTCGAAAATCTTCTGCACCATGATCGGGGCCAATCCCATGGACGGCTCATCGAGCAGCAGAAGCCGGGGACGGCTCATCAGGGCGCGGCCGATGGCGAGCATCTGCTGCTCGCCGCCCGACAAGGTTCCGGCCAGTTGCTTGCGGCGCTCGGCGAGCCGCGGAAACAAACTATACACGCGTGACGTGTCGCCGCTGATAGCGGTTGCATCGCGGCGGCAATAAGCACCCATCGCGAGGTTTTCGGCAATCGTCAGGCGCGGAAATACGCCGCGGCCTTCGGGCACCAGCGCCAAACCTTGCCTGACCGTTTTGTGGCTGGCCAGGCCGGTGATGTCCTGCCCCCGATATTTTATGCTGCCGGCATCGACCGGGAGCAGGCCGGACAGTGCGCGCAACGTCGTCGACTTGCCCGCGCCATTGGCGCCGATCAGCGCGATCAGCTCGCCCTCACCGATATCGATGTCGATGCCTTTGACGGCATTGATGCCGCCGTAGGAAATTTTCAGTCCGCGCACTTCGAGCAGGTTCGGCACTGCGCTCATGCTGCCGCCAACGGCCCGCCGAGATAAGCCTCGATGACTTTCGGATCGCGTTGCACCTCCGCGGGCGCGCCCTCGGCGATTTTCTTGCCGTAATCGAGCACGGCAACGCGATCGCACAAACCCATGACCAGATTCACGTCGTGCTCGATCAGCAGGATCGTCACGCCATCGGCGCGAATCGCCCGCAACAGCTTCTTCAAGGCTTCGCGTTCGGTCGCGTTCATGCCGGCCGCAGGCTCATCGAGCGCGAGCAACTGCGGCTCGGTCGCGAGCGCGCGCGCGATTTCGAGCCGGCGCTGATCGCCGTACGATAAATGCCTGGC
>JBGTFJ010000357.1:0-3144 GCA_041747355.1 Burkholderiales bacterium | reverse complement strand
GTCACTTCGCTAGTGCCGGCCTGAACGTCCGGCGCGACCACGTCCATGCTCTTGGCTTCGGCGCGCGCGAGAAACGGGCGAATCGGCTGCCGGCCGCCAGTATTGATGCTCAGGCGCTGAATCTTGTAGGCGCCGCCCTCGAACGCCTGCCTGGCGATATCGGCGCGTTCACGAAACCTCGCGATCGCTTCCGTCGTCAATTCATTCTCGGCCTTGCGCCGCGCTTCATCGGATACCGAAAAACCCATCTCGGCCAACTGCATACTCGATTGCAGCTTGCCGATCAGCTTCGAGCCGGCCTCGAAGTTCTTCGTCTCAAGGCGCAACTCGGAACGCATGCGCCAACCTTGCGATTGGTTGTTCTTGCCGTAAACCGGATAGGTCTGGGTGTAGCCACTTTTGACCGTGACGTCCTTGAAATCCCTGGCAGTCTTCAACGCCTGATTGACGACCTTGTTCACGCCGTCCGCGACCTGCGCCGGCTCGAAGCCGTTCTGCTCGACAAATAGTGTCGCCGTCATCGTGTCGTTCTGCACTTCGCGCTGCGCATCGGCCTGGAGTTCGACGACGTTGTAGCGGAGCGGGATTTCGTGAGCTTGCGCAATTGCCGCAAAGCCACTGAACGTCATCATCAGCACGAATTGGAATCGTTGCATCTCCTTTCTCATGATCTCACTCCTTAGCTTGAGCCTCTCAGCTACCTAGTTGTCATACGCCAGCACCGGCGCAAGCCAGCGCTCGACAACAGGCAACTCCATACCCTTCCGTTTCGCGTAATCCTCGACCTGATCGCGGTCGATCTTGCCGGTTGCGAAATAAGCCGAGTCGGGATGTGAAAAATAGAACCCGGAAACTGCCGCCGCGGGCAGCATCGCAAAGCTTTCGGTCAGCGTGATATCGGCGTTTTTTGTTGCATCCAGCAACTCGAACAGCGCGGCTTTCTCGGTATGATCCGGGCACGCCGGGTAACCAGGCGCCGGGCGAATGCCGCGATAGTTCTCGGCGATCATGGCTTCGTAATCGACCGGCTCGTCCTTTGCGTAGCCCCAGAACTCGCGGCGCACGCGCCAGTGCATGTGCTCGGCAAAGGCTTCGGCGAGGCGGTCGGCGAGCGCTTTCAGCAGGATCGCGTTGTAGTCGTCGTGGCTTTTTTCGAAAGCGGCGACGCGCTCGTCGATGCCAAGCCCTGACGTCACCGCAAAGGCGCCGATGTAATCCGCGACGCCCGATTCTTTCGGTGCGACCAGGTCTCCCAGGCATTGATTCGGCCGGCCGGGCGGCTTGACCATTTGCTGGCGCAGGTTGTGGAAAGTCATCGCAACGCGCTCACGTGATTCGTCGGTGTAGATTTCGATATCGTCGCCGTCGTTCACGCAGTTCGCCGGGAACAACCCGATCACGGCATTCGCCGTCAGCCATTTCTCGTCGACGATGCGCTTCAGCATCGCTTGCGCATCGGCGAACAGCGCGCTTGCCGCCGGACCGACGACCTCATCGCTCAGGATTTTCGGATAGTGCCCACGCAGTTCCCACGTCTGGAAGAACGGCGTCCAGTCGATGAACGGAACGAGATCGGCCAGCGGATAATCGCGAAATACTTTTTGTCCGATGAAAGCCGGTACGGGTGGCGCATACATCGCCCAATCGGTTTTCAGGCCATGCTTGCGCGCCTCGGCGATCGTATGATGCGGGCCCTGGCCTTTTTTGCCCTTGTGCTGGGCGCGGATTTTTTCGTAATCGGTTTTGACCGATTGGATGTAATCGTCCTTCAAGCCATCGCTGAGCAGATTGCTGCACACGCCGACCGCGCGCGACGCATCGGGCACCCAGATCGTCGGGCCTTTGTAGCCGGGCTCGATCTTGACGACCGTGTGCACGCGCGACGTCGTCGCCCCGCCGATCAGGAGCGGTATGGTGAAGCCTTCGCGCTGCATTTCCTTGGCGACGTGGCTCATCTCTTCGAGCGAGGGCGTGATCAGCCCCGACAAGCCGATGATGTCGGCTTTCTCGTCGCGCGCGGTTTGCAGAATTTTCGCGCTCGGCACCATGACACCGAGATTGACGACCTCGTAGTTATTACATTGCAGAACGACGGTCACGATGTTTTTGCCGATGTCGTGCACGTCGCCTTTGACCGTCGCGATGACGATCTTGCCCTTCGGCTTTTGCGCGCCCGACTTGTCTTTCTCGGCCTCGATGAACGGCACCAGGTGGGCAACCGCCTGCTTCATCACGCGCGCCGATTTCACGACTTGCGGCAAAAACATTTTGCCGGCGCCGAACAGATCGCCGACGACGTTCATACCATCCATCAGCGGCCCTTCGATGACGTGGATCGGGCGTTCGGCTTGCAGTCGCGCCTCCTCCGTGTCTTCGATGATGAAATTGGTGATGCCCTTGACCAGCGCGTGCGTGAGCCGCTCGTTGACCGATGTGTTGCGCCACGCCAAATCCTCGACCGCCGCTTTGCCTTTACCTTTGACCGTCTCCGCGAATTCAACCATGCGCTCGGCGGCATCCGGGCGCCGATTCAGGATGATGTCTTCGGCGCGTTCGAGCAGATCTTTCGGTATCTCTGCGTAAACGCCGAGCTGCCCGGCATTGACGATGCCCATGGTCATGCCGGCCTGGATCGCGTGATACAGGAAAGTGGTGTGGATCGCTTCGCGCACCGGATCGTTGCCGCGAAACGAGAACGACACGTTCGACACGCCGCCCGAGATTTTCGCGTATGGCAGTTGTTTGCGGATCGCGCGCGTCGCTTCGATGTAATCGACACCGTAATTGTTGTGCTCTTCGATGCCGGTCGCGATCGCGAAAATATTCGGATCGAAAATGATGTCCTCGGGCGGAAAGCCGACTTTATCGACCAGCATGCGGGAGCAGCGCGCGCAGATATCGACTTTGCGCTGCAGCGTATCGGCCTGGCCCTGCTCGTCGAACGCCATGACAACGACAGCCGCACCGTAGCGGCGGGCCAGCTTCGCGTGCTTGACGAACTCATCCACGCCTTCCTTCAGGCTGATCGAATTCACAATCGATTTACCCTGCACGCATTTCAGCCCGGCTTCGATCACCGACCACTTCGACGAATCGATCATCACCGGCACGCGGCTGATGTCCGGCTCGCTCGCGATCAAATTC
>JBGTFJ010000356.1:0-1634 GCA_041747355.1 Burkholderiales bacterium | reverse complement strand
TTGTGGCTTTGGATTGGACCGACGAAGTGCCACTCCGGAGGGCGGAGCAGGGGCTCCGTCTTAGCCGGGGATGCGACCCCGGACGGCTTTTCCATCGAGCCTTTCATGAGATTGGCGAACTGCCCGATTTTCTCTACCGCTTCCTGCACATAGCTTTCGCCGAAAACCGACTGACCAGCGGCATAGGCCTCGCCGACCGCGACGGCGGACCAAGTCTTGCTTATCGCGAGTAACCGGATCTCGTCGAAATCGCGGCCGCAACCTGCAGCGGCTTTTCGAATGCGCTCGCTAACGGCGTGCAGGCGGGATGCAATTGCGGCCATATTTATAAATAACATGAATTATCATGTATAACTGATTGACAGATAGTATTCTTTCAGCCGATATCGTTTAGCGTCATGGAAAAGGAAATGCGATGGACATAGCCGAGTTGCTGGCCTTTGTAGTCAAAAATAAAGCTTCCGATCTACATCTGTCGGCCGGCCAACCGCCGATGATTCGTGTGCACGGAGACATCCGGCGCATCAACTTGCCGGCAATGCAGCACAAGGACGTGCATGAAATGGTGTACGACATCATGAACGACGGCCAGCGCAAGTTCTACGAGGAAAATTTCGAGTGCGATTTCTCGTTCGCGATTCCGAATCTGGCGCGCTTTCGCGTTAACGCTTTCGTGCAGCAGCGCGGCGCGGGGGCCGTAATGCGCACGATTCCGTCAAATGTACTAAGCCTGGAAGACATCAAGGCGCCGAAAATTTTCAAGGAAATCGCGCAGCAGCCGCGCGGTGTCGTGCTCGTTACCGGCCCGACCGGTTCGGGCAAATCGACGACGCTGGCGGCGATGGTCAACGACATCAACGAAAATGAGCACGGTCATATCTTGACCGTCGAAGACCCGATCGAATTCGTCCACGAAAGCAAAAAGTGTCTGATAAACCAGCGCGAAGTCGGTCCGCACACGCTGAGCTTCGCCAACGCGCTGCGCTCGGCGCTGCGTGAAGATCCGGACATCATTCTGGTCGGCGAATTGCGCGATCTGGAAACTATACGCCTGGCGATGACCGCGGCGGAGACCGGTCACCTCGTGTTCGGTACGCTTCATACGAGTTCAGCAGCGAAAACCATCGACCGTATCATCGACGTATTCCCTGCCGCGGAAAAGGAAATGGTGCGCGCGATGCTGTCGGAAAGTTTGCGCGCAGTGATCTCGCAAACGCTGCTGAAAACCAAGGATGGAACAGGACGCGTCGCCGCTCACGAAATCATGATCGGGACGCCGGCGATCCGCAATCTGATCCGGGAAAACAAGGTCGCGCAAATGTATTCCTCGATCCAGACCGGCCAGAATTTCGGCATGCAGACCATGGATCAGAATTTGACCGACCTCGTGCGCCGCAATGTCATTACGTCGGCCGAGGCGCGCGGCAAGGCGGCGAATAAAGATGCGTTTCCGGCTTAATGAGGCGCCAAAATGGGGCAATCGAATTTAAAGTTTGTCATTCCCGCGCATGCGGAAAGGTGCATTCACGTTTGAAGTGCAACAGATGGTTACAGAATACTTCCGCCGGTGTCCTGAATCCAAGACACTTCCGCGGTGTGTGATTGTAGGCAGCGATGAGCGCGTCGAGATGAGG
>JBGTFJ010000355.1:0-5351 GCA_041747355.1 Burkholderiales bacterium | reverse complement strand
CACGGCCGGTTTAAATTGCTGTTTTTAAATAGTTATATTGCTGGCATATGGCTTGCTAGCAGAGCAATAACTGGCCAAACCGCCAGCTAACCTCAGGAGACAATTGAAAATGATCAAATTAACTGCACTTGCCTTGGCCTTGGCCATGGGTTCCGGCGTTGCCATGGCAACCGACGCATCCAGGGATAAGGCGGGCACATCGTCCACCGACGCCAATGCGCCAAGCTCGACGGCTGCCGAAGGCAAATCTTACAGCGGCGAAGCCCAGAAGCAGCAAACACCGACTGAAGGCGCGGCAGGTCCGGCCGGCTCGGCCAGCCCTTCCCAGGACGCTAACGCGCCAAGCTCGACGCCTGCCGAAGGCAAGTCCTACAGCGGCGAAGCCGAGAAGCAGCAAACAAAGGGTGAAGGGGCGGCAGGTCCGGCGGGCTCGTCCGAGCCTTCCTCGGGCGCCAATTCGCGGAGTTCGACACCCGCAGAAGGCAAGTCTTATAGCGGCGAGGCGGAAAAGCAGCAGTCCCGCTAAGACTCGCTTTGTCCCGGACAGGCTCGAGCTTAATCGAGGAGACAACGCATGCGTAAATCAGTAGCCATAGTAGCGTATGCACTTCTGATGAACTCGGGCGCTGCTGTCGGGACTAATGCGGCCGGCAGGTCGGCCGCCGAATCCTCGGGGCAAGCCGTCCCTTCGGGGGGTGCGGCCGCTGTCGATACGGATTCGACGACCGGCATGGCGCACGATGGCATCGATCCTCTAACGCTGGATATGGATAAGGACGGTTACGTCACCCAGGCCGAAGCGCAGAGAATGGTCGATTCCGGCAAAATGGACTTCAATGCGATGGATGCTGACAGGGATGGACGCATCTCCGCCGCCGAAGGCAAATCGTTCAGCAGCGCCGCGCGCCAGAGCAACCAGCCGGGACAGGCAGGACAGGCTGGCGCGCCGGGAGAGACAACGCGGAAGGGTTACTAAACAAACGAGAAATAAAGCTGATGAGAATAAGCAGCGCTGCCAGCAACGCCGTAAAAGCCCCTCGAATGAGGGGCTTTTTTTATGGGCCGCAGGTTTGTTGGGTTCAGACCAACAGCTATTTCAGCCGCTTGCGCCATCAGCCGTCTTTGAGCAAAGCCCGGATATCGCTGGCGAGCGCCTCGGCGTCCATGCCGTAGCTCGCGAAAAGCCGCAGGCGTCCAGCCTGATCGTAGATGTATGTCCCGGCCGAGTGATCCATCGTGTAGCTTTTCCCGCTGGGCCGTTTTTCGTAGACGATTTTGAATTCGCCGGCCGTCTTCGCGGTCGCTTCGGCATCGCCGCGCAAACCGAGGAAACCGGGATGGAACGAAGGAACATATTGCGCGAGCAGCGCTTCGGTGTCGCGCTCGGGATCGACGGTCACGAACAAGACCTGGACGTGTTCGGCGTCTTTGCCCAATACTTTCGTCATCCTGGCGAACTCGGCCAATGTCGTCGGACAGACGTCGGGGCAGTGCGTGAAACCGAAGAACAGTACAACTACTTTGCCGCGAAAGTCTGCGAGGCCGCGTTGCTTGCCATGATGATCGGTCAGAGCGAAATCACGCGCGAAGGTCGCGCCGGTGACATCGGTCGACTTGAATTGCGGAGCGCCATTGCAACCTGCCAGATAGCCTAGCAGCATCGCAACCGCGAGGAACCGCCACCGGCATCGCCCAGCGGATTTCAGCGGCATTTCAGCGACGGAGGCACCGTCATCCTCAGTCTAGAACGGCAGATAGTGATCGACCATCAGTGCGCTGAACAGCGCAGTCAGGTAGAAAATCGAATAGCGGAAGGTGCGGCGCGCGAGCTGATCGCTGTAGTCGAAGTGAATCCTGGCCGCATAGTATAAAAACACGGCATCGAGCGCGAGCGCGGAGACCAGATAAAGCCACCCGCTCATCCGCGTCGCGAATGGCAGCAAGCTGACTGCGGCGAGGATCACCGCATACAGCAAAACGTGCAGGCGCGTGAATTTGTCGCCATGGGTGACCGGCAGCATCGGCACGTTTGCCTTGGCATATTCGTGACGGCGGTATAGAGCGAGCGCCCAGAAATGGGGCGGCGTCCACGCGAAAATAATCAGGAAAAGCAGCAGCGCATCGGGCGACACGCTGCCGGTGACGGCGGCCCAGCCGAGAACCGGCGGCATCGCCCCTGAAGCGCCGCCGATCACGATGTTTTGCGGCGTAGCCGGCTTCAGCACGATGGTGTAGACGATCGCATAACCGACGAAAGTCGCCAGGGTCAGCCACATGGTCAGCGGATTCACCAGGCGGTACAAAAGCAGCATGCCGATACCGCCTGTGATTCCGGCGAACGCCAGGGTTTGCATCGAGGTCACCTGGCCGCGCGGCAGGGGGCGCGCCCGCGTTCTGGCCATGATCGCATCGATCTTCTGCTCGACGAGGCAATTGATGGCAGCAGCGGCGCCGGCGACCAGGGCAATTCCGATCGTGCCAAAAACCAGCGCGTCGAGCGGAACCGCGCCCGGCGTCGCCAGGCACATGCCGATCACGGCGGTGAACACGATCAGCGAGACGACGCGCGGCTTGCACAGGCGGTAAAACTGCCCGACGCGCAGGCTGGTCTGTTGCAACGTCATCCTTACTGCCATACGTGTTCTCCTATGCTCCGAACGCGAAAGTTTAGCATCACTATTGTCATGAGCAGCAAGGCCGCTACCGCATTGTGCGCAACGGCGAGCGCCAATGGCAAACCGAGCAGTACATTCGCCACGCCGAGGCCGACCTGAATGATAAGCAGGCCGGTCAGCAAGATGGCATACACGCGCAACGTACTTTTTCGCGCCAGCCAGATCGCCAACGCGCCGAGATAGATAAAGGTGACGAGCGCGCCAAGGCGATGCAGCCAATGAATTGCGTTCAAGGCTTCCGGCGACAGCGGTTCGCCCGCCGCATCGACACCGAGTTCGCGCACGACGTGAAAGCCGGAAGCGAACGCCATCTCCGGCGCCCACTGTGCATCGCACAGCGGGAAATCGGTGCACGCGAGCCCCGCGTAATTGCTGCTGACCCAACCGCCGAGGCCTATCTGAACGAACAGAATGACGAGCCCCAGCGCAACCGTCGCACCGATATTACGGGTACGGGCATCAACATCGCCACGCTGTCCGGCTCGCTCGCGGGCAGACATCCGCATCATCAACCATACCAGCAAGACAAGCGTCGCCATGCCGCCGAGCAGATGTAGAGTCACGATCGCCGGTTTTAGAAGCAAAGTCACCGTCCACATCCCGAGCAGCGCCTGAAATGTAACGAGTATGACCAGGCAGACGGCCAACGCCGGCGAGCCAAACTGATCGCGCTTCGTCCACGACAACCAGGCGATCGCCAGGATCAACAGCCCCAATGTGCCGGCCAGGTAGCGATGCGTCATCTCTATCCACGCCTTGCGCTCGTCCAGCTCGTGGGCGCGCTCATGGATTGCCGCACCGGCCGAAACGACGAGCTTGCCATAGCATCCCGGCCAATCCGGGCAACCGAGCCCGGCATCGGACAGACGCACGAATGCGCCGAAAACGATGACAAGCAAGGTCAGTAAAATCGCGGCGGTTACGAGTTTTTTCAGCATGTCGGATGCGGGTTCGCCTGGTTGCCGTGCCTGCGTCGGCGCGACCGAATGGCTCTGTACTCCCGGCGCACTCAGCCGATACGGGATACCTTGAGTAAGCGCACCAGGTCCTTCACGATCTTGCCGGGATCGGCGTTCTTGGGATAGCGCATCATCAAATTGCCTAAAGGGTCGATCAGATAAATGTGATCGCGACGTGATCCTTCCCCCGGAAAGGCCTGCTGCAACGCGGTTTTCTCCAGATGCAGCAGTGCGGTGCCGTCGTAATCGGTGAGCAGTGCGGCTTCCGGCTGCTCTTTGTCATCGATCAGCCAGACGCGCGCAATGCGGTCCATCTCACGCCCCTGGGTCAGCCTGACCTGGCGCAGCGTATAAAGCTTTTTGCGGCAATAGGCCTCGCAAGCGCCGGAGTCGACGGTCAGCATCACCCATTTGCCCTTGAGCCTGGAGTCAGGTGTTTTGCCAACCCCCAAAAATCCTTCCGGCAACGGTCGCGGTTCGATCAGCTCGCCATAGTTGATGTGCGACTGCGGTCGCCAGAAATAGTAGGTCAGATAGGCGGCAGCGGTCGGCGCCGCGCAAACCAAGGCGATCAGCAACAGCTTTATTCGGCCTCGATCGAGCACTTTTTTACGTTCAGCACAAGGTAGAGGACCACTATCGTCAGCGCCAGCGCAAACCATTGAAACGCGTAGCCCTGATGTTTTGCGATGCCCGCATCAGGCCGCGCCCAACTGCGCAGCAGACCGTCGTCGGCCGCGCCGGTTTGCTGGATCACGATGGGTTGAACGTCCAGCCCGCTGCTTGCGCGATATCGCTCAAGCACCAGGTTTTGCCGGATTGCGCCTTCGTTGGTTTGCTCGGACAGCTCCAGTATTTTTTTACTGGGTATAACCGCGGTGCCCGTGATCAGGACCGTGCCGGTCGGCGTTGCAACGACGGGCAAATCGCTGCGCTTCGGGTTTGCCGCCAGCCAGCCGCGATTTATCAGGACGTAGCGCTCGCTTGCATCGATCCGAAGCGGTGTGACAATCTCGAAACCGACCTTGCCACCGAGTGTCTTGTTGTCGAGGTAGATCGTCTGCCTGGGTTCGAACTCACCGGAGACTTCGACCTTGCGGAACTCGAAATCGTCCGCATCGATGGCAGTCGCCGGCACTCGAACGGCCGGCTCGGCTGCCAGATTTTCCAGAACTGCCTGCCTGCGCGCTTTTTCCGCGGCCCGGCCCAATTGCCAGTTGGCGAGGCTCAATGTCACGGCAATTCCGATTACTGCCAGGACCGACGATAATAACTTCGGTCTGAAACGATAGCGGCTGACAGGCACCGAATGCTTAGGCTAGACTGCCAGTAGATGCTAGCGCAGGCCGGAGAAAAACAATCATGAAAATCGTCATCATCCTGTTCATTGTCGCCATTCTCTACAGCCTCGGTTCCGCGCTTTATTACTTGATGAAAGATCGAGGACAATCAGACCGGACCGTCAAAGCGCTAACCGTGCGCGTTGCCTTATCCATTACGTTATTTGTGTTGTTGCTGCTGGGATTTCAGTTCGGCATCCTGACCAAGTAGCTCCTGGCAGGGAGTCGTAGCCAGGCTGTCATTCCCGCGCATGCGGAAAGGTGCATTCACGTTTGAAGTGCAACAGATGGTTACAGAATACTTCCGCCGGTGTCCTGAATCCAAGACACTTCCGCGGTGTGTGATTGTAGGCAGCGATGAGCGCGTCGAGATGAGG
>JBGTFJ010000354.1:0-4645 GCA_041747355.1 Burkholderiales bacterium | reverse complement strand
GCACCGGCGAATTGACGCCGCCGGGAATCACACGTTGCGAACGCTCGAAAAGTTGCTGGCTGACGATCATTTCGGGGGCAGTCATCGCACGGAATTTGGCCACGGTTTCAGGTTCGACACGATGCCGCTGCAATCATTCGGGCAAACTGGCGCGCCGCCCGCCGGATATCCGGCGCGCCGAACAAGGCCGAAATGACCGCCAAACCGTCGGCGCCGGCCTCGATCAAAGCGGGCGCGTTGTCGAGCGTCACACCACCAATTGCAACCACAGGAATATCGACCTGCGCCTTCGCATCGGCCAGCAGCGCCAACGGCGCGCGCGGCGCAGCCGGCTTGACGGTGGAAGCGAAAAAGCTGCCGAAAGCGACGTAGTCAGCGCCTTGCGCTTCGGCTTCTCGCGCGCGATCGATACTCGTGTAGGCCGAGGCCCCGATGATTTTCGCCGCGCCAAGCCGCTTGCGTGCGGTGTCGATCGCGCCATCGTCGCGACCGAGATGCACGCCGCGCGCGCCGCTTTTTTCCAAGAGCGCAACGCTGTCGTTCACGATCAGCGCGACTTCGAATTCGGTGCACAACGCGACAAGCTGCAGCGCTTGCTGCAGCCGCAATGCCTCATGCGCGGTTTTGTTCCGGTATTGAATCAGACGCGCGCCGCCTTCCAGCGCCTGCCTGACCTCGCTGATCAGCACGCTGGTATCGGCGCGGTCGGGCGTTATCGCGTACAAGCCCCGGAACCGGGGCTGAAACGCCCCGGTCACCCGCTTTACAGGCGCGTTTCTAGTCGTGCTGGCCGCCCTCTTCGTCTTCCTCGCGCGCCCAGAACAGGCGGTCGGGAATATGCTGGCCCATGCCCGGCCTGAACCCGAACTTCAGCGTTTGCCACGTGTATTCCTGCGCATCCTTGACGGCTTCGGCGATAGCGAGGCCATTGGCGATCGCGGCGGCAACCGCTGCCGCAAGCGTGCAGCCAGAGCCGTGATAGGAGCCAGGCAAACGCTGCCAGCTATCGCTGCGCACGATACCGTCCTGCCCGTACAGGATGTTGACGACCTGCGGCGTATTCTCGTGCGTTCCGGTCAGCAGCACATACTCCGCGCCGAGGTCGAGCAGGCGGCGCGCGCACTCGGCGAGATCACGGTCTTCGTGATCGTCGCTATCGTCGGCGGCGAGGCGGCGCGCTTCCAGCGTGTTCGGCGTGATCAAGGTCGACTGCGGAACGATCAGTTCGCGCATCGCGGCCAGCATATCGTCACTGGCCAATTCATCGCCGCGGCCGGACGCCAGTATCGGATCGAAGATCAGCGGAATATCGGGATAATCGGATACGACCTCGGCAATCGCCGCGACGATCTCGAGGCTGCCGAGCATGCCGATTTTGAATACCGTGACCGGCATGTCTTCGAGCACGCAGCGCGCCTGGTCGGCGACCCATTCGGCATCGAGCACCATCACATCTTCGACGCCCATGGTGTCCTGAACCGTGATTGCCGTGACGACCGGCAGCGGGTGACACCCCATGCTTGCCAACGTCATAACATCGGCGGCGAGACCGGCGCCGCCGCTGGGATCGTTGCCGGCAAAACAAAGCACGACAGGGGGTAATTCGGGAAGATTTTTTTCAGGCATGGGAAACGCCGGGCAGGAACGCGCAGCGGTTTTTTGAGCTTTGGTCTAAAATGGCATTCTAGCCTAGGAACTCCAAAACGTGCGCTTGTGTCGCGCCCGGGCGACATCGGGCGCGCTCACATATCGGAAGCCCGGAATCGCAAACGAGTACCTCCCGCTTTTGCTTTTTTTTAGTTGCCTTCAACAGTAATCGCAATGGAAACGACGACCGAATACAAAACTTATATGTGTTTGATCTGCGGCTTCGTCTATGAAGAAGCCGAAGGCTATCCGCCTGAAGGCATCGCGCCAGGCACGCGCTGGGACGATATCCCGATCAACTGGGTCTGTCCGGAATGCGGCGCGCGCAAGGAAGATTTCGAAATGATAGAAATTTAACGAACCTAAAGGAGATGGCAATGCGAATCATGCATACCATGCTGCGAGTCGGCGATCTCGATCGCTCGATCGCGTTTTATGACAAAGTGCTGGGCATGAAGGTGCTGCGGCGCAAGGACTATCCAGACGGAAAATTCACCCTGGCGTTCGTCGGCTACGGCGATGAGGCCGATAACGCTGTGCTCGAACTCACGCATAACTGGGACACTTCGTCCTACCATCTCGGCGACGCCTACGGTCACATCGCGATCGAGGTAGACGACGCCTACCGCGCCTGCAACGACGTCAAGGCGCGCGGCGGCAAGGTCGTGCGCGAAGCCGGGCCGATGAAACACGGCAGCACGGTGATCGCGTTCGTCGAGGACCCCGACGGCTACAAGATCGAGTTTATTCAGAAGCAGGCGATGTAGCAGATCTATCGCCTCTACCTCCTACGCAGTCAGATGGTTGGCCAACCCGATAAAATCATCCAGCGTCAGATTTTCAGCGCGCGCGTTCGGATCGATACCGAGCGCCGCGAAATCCTGTTCGGCAAGATGCGCCCTCAAAGTGTTGCGCAGCATTTTCCTGCGCTGTGAAAAAGCCGCCGCGACCACCTGGCTGAACACCGTCTCATCGCTAGCGCGCAGACAATTGTCAGGTAGCGGACGCACGCGGATCACCGCCGATTCGACTTTGGGTGGCGGGCGAAATGCTGTTGCCGGCACATCGAGCAGCTTTTCCATAGCAAAGCGGTATTGCAGCATCACAGAGAGCCGGCCGTAATCGGAAGTCGATGGCGCCGCAATCATGCGTTCGACGACTTCTTTCTGCAGCATCAGGTGCAGGTCTTCGATGACGCTGGCATAGCCGGCCAGATGGAACAGCAGCGGCGTCGAAATGTTGTAAGGCAGATTGCCGACAATGCGCAGGCGCACGCCATCCCGCGCCAGCGCGGCGAAATTGAAGCGCAATGCATCGGCCGAATGAACGGTCAGCTTGTGCGCAAGGGAATCGTGCTGCAATCGCGCGACGATATCGCGATCTAGTTCGATCACGTGCAGGTGATCGAGGCGGGCCGCCAACGGACGCGTCAAGGCGCCGAGTCCAGGGCCGATTTCCACCAGGCAGTCTTCCCGACGCGGCGCTATGGCCGCGACGATGGCTTCGATTACCGCGTTATCGGTTAGGAAATGTTGCCCGAAGCGCTTGCGCGGAATATGCGCGGGAGGCGTGGGTTGCAGGTTCACAATCGGGTAAGCCCAAGCCGGTTCCCGATTGTTGTCATTCCCGCCCCCGATTTATGCATTCGAGGGCAGGCTCCATCGGGAATCCAGAAACCATCTATATCCATATGGCTAACTGAAAAACTCTAGATTCCCGCTGGCGCGGGAATGACAATCTAAATAGAGGCTTTCTGGCAGGCGGCGCTTCGTCGTTGGGCAACGTTGCCAGCCAACTCGCTTGCCATTTGAATCGCCGCCAGCAAGCTGCCGTCATGAATGCGTCCAGTGCCCGCGAGATCGAGCGCGGCGCCGTGATCGACCGAGGTGCGGATGATCGGCAAGCCTAGCGTGACGTTGACGCCGCCGCCGAAACTCGCGTATTTCAGCACCGGCAAACCCTGATCGTGATACATCGCGAGCACGGCGTCGGCATCACGCAGACGCTCCGGATTGAACAGCGTATCGGCCGGCAGCGGTCCGCGCAGATCGCAGCCTTCGCCGCGAAGCTTGGCCAGGACGGGCGAGATGACTTCGATTTCCTCGCGCCCGAGATGTCCGGATTCTCCGGCGTGCGGATTCAGGCCGGCTACCAGAATGCGCGGTTCGCTGATCCCGAAGCGATGTTTCAAGTCGTGCCGCAAGATGCGCAGCACGGCCTCGAGTTTATTTTTTGTGATCGCTGCGGGAACATCCTTCAGCGCAAGATGCGTGGTTGCGAGCGCAACGCGGAAGCCGCCGCCGACCAGCATCATCACCACTTCGGCGCTGGTCAGCCCGGCAAGGAATTCGGTGTGGCCGCGGAACGCAATGCCGGCGTCATTGATCACCGATTTCTGAACGGGTGCGGTGACCATCGCGCAAAATCGGCCATTCGCACAGCCCTCGGCGGCGCGACGCAAAGTCTGCAGCACGTAACGGCTATTCGCCGGATTCAGTTTGCCGGCGACCACCGCTTCCGCAACCGGCAGGTGCAGAACGCTCAATTCGCCGGGCTGATCGGCAACCCTGCCGCCCGTCTCATCGGCGAATTCGACCAGCCGCAGCGGCAAGCCGAGTTGGTGCGCGCGCGCGGCGAGCAAATCCCGATCGGCAATCGCAACGATGGCGTTGGCCCGACTCTTCTGCGCGAGCAACACGCAGAGATCCGGGCCGATACCGGCAGGCTCGCCGGCGGTCAGGGCGATCGGCGCGAACTGGCTGAAATTTGTGGTCAACGTTGAAATGGTCCGGCGTGAGCAGAGAAATCAGAAGCCGCGTGCTGGTGACTTAGGGAAGCTCTGAAACAAGTCCCTAAACTGTCATTCCCGCGCATGCGGAAAGGTGCATTCACGTTTGAAGTGCAACAGATGGTTACAGAATACTTCCGCCGGTGTCCTGAATCCAAGACACTTCCGCGGTGTGTGATTGTAGGCAGCGATGAGCGCGTCGAGATGAGG
>JBGTFJ010000353.1:0-6287 GCA_041747355.1 Burkholderiales bacterium | reverse complement strand
ACCAGGCCATGAGAATCGCGTATGCCGACAGATGACCAATCTTGTCGGCGCCTAAAAAGCGCAGCGCTTCGGGCGGCAGCCGCGGCGTCAGCGTCAGGTAGATGACCGTTCCGACCAGCAGCGAGCCGAGCGCAAGCCACAGCTTGCGGTGATTCAAATCGACAGGGAGCGCGTCGATCATCAATGCCACGCTTCGATAAATTCCCGCCAATGCGGCCCCGGCGACGCCGACAAGGTGTCGCGAACCAGTTTGCATTCATCGCGATACTGCTGTTCGGTATAGACGCCACGCATCAACTGAAATCGTTGGAACACCAGATGCGTATTGGCGACGTCGGTCTCGCAATAATTGCGGATCGCCGCGATCTCGCCACGTTGAAACGCGCCCCACACTTTCGAGCCGTGCAGACCGAGCTTGCCCGGAAAACCGATGAGCCTTGCCATGTCGTCAAGCGGCACATTGGCGCGCGGCTGATACAGCGCCAGCATGTCCATCAAATCGATATGCCGGGTGTGGTAACGGCCCAGATAATTGTTCCATCTGAAATCGCGATCGTCGTCGCCTTGCTCCCAGTAGCGCGGCGCGCTCACACCGTGGACCAGGCTCCGATAGTGCAGCACGGGCAGATCGAAGCCGCAGCCATTCCACGACACGAGTTGCGGCGTGTATTTTGCGATGCCGTCGAAAAAACGGCGTATCAGCTCGGGCTCATCGTCGCACGCTTCGCCCAGCGACCAGACTTTGAACGTGTCGGCCTCGCGCAGCGCGCACGAAATCGCGACGATCCGATGCAAATGCAATTGCAGGAAATCGCTGCCATGCGTCTGCCGGCGGCGATGACTGGCCATCTCGACCACGCCCGCATCGTCGATATCGCCGCCAAGGTCATACAATCGGCGCAGACCGGCGACGTCGGGTATGGTTTCGATGTCGAATACGAGGGTTGGAGTCACGAATCGAGAGAATCTGAGCGAGTTGTAAGAACGGAAAAGGTTAGGCCGGGCGGGTAACAAAACCACTGGCCGGCAGTTTCGCGGAAAGCTGCCTTAGCCCGCTGTCGGTTTGGAATCCCCCTTTTGCAAAAGGGGGGCAGGGGCGATTTCTCAGCCGCTAAATCCCCCTCAGTCCCCTTTTTCAAGGGGAGGAAGAAGCCAGCACCTGAGCCCTCCCGCGCGCCGGATAGCTGCTCCGAGGTTTATTTTTTCTTCCAGCCGCCCTGATTGTCCTGCACCCACCAGCCGGGTTGTGCTTTTTCGATCCAGCGCCCGGCGAAGGTTGAGCGGATCTCGCTCTCCCATTCCGGATGTTGGTTGGCGCGCGCGATTTCAAGGTAAAGCGCCGATCGGTCCTGATTCTCGGCCCCGACCAGCGAGTTGATCGCCTGGCGTTGCGGCAAGGGTACGGCGTTCGCATCGCGCAGCACGATCTGGCCGTCGCGCGTCAAGCCGACCGCGCCGCTCGTATAATGCGGCGCGAGCTGGCTGTGGCGTTGTTGCATGCTGTTTTTCAGCGTCGTGATCGCCGGTGTATTGATTTCGAGATCGGCCGCGGCCAATGCGGCGCTGGCGACAGACATCAGGCAAATGAACAAAACACGTAGAAAATGCAATTTCATGACGCCTCCCTATTTTGTTGCCCCGGGTTTCGTTGCCGGCTTGTCGGGCGTGTCGCCCGTATCGCCCGCTGTCTCGCCATCCTTGAGCTGCCAGACCTCATTGATGATTTTGTCCGCCGCTTTTTCCGCCGCCGCCGCCGGAAAGTAAATATTGATGGTCACGCAGCCCGCGAGCAGCAAGGCGGCGATCGCCATCCAGAATTTGTTTGTCATACTTTCGTTCTCCCTTTTTGCCTGACAGAGCCGATCAGCGTATCACGGGCTGGACGTTTTCCTGCGTAATGCGCTTCAGCCGATCGAGCAACTCCTGCCACGCGACGCGGCGATTGTAGCCCAGCACGGTGATGGCCGGTATGCCGCCGCCCTCGACGATCACGTAACCCTGCCCGGAAGGTTCGATGCCGCCCATTTCACAGATGCTGTCGCGCAGCGCGCAACTGAGACCGATGCGCGAATATCCGAATAGCTCGAAGAAGCGCAGGAAGCTGCGCTGCAACGCTGCCGCCGCGCCGGCTCCGCCAAGCGCGGAAATATTCTGCACCGCGGTCTGGCTGATCTTCTTCCGATAGCTTCCCGGACTGCTGGCGATAGAAGCGTCGAATTGGACTGGCCGCCAATCGGCGAGTTCCAGTTTGTTCAACCCCACATCGACGCGGCCGGTGATGTTGCCAAACGAGAACGTGCGCGTCAGCAGATCGAGATCGAGGTTGCGCATGTCGACATCCGCCGAGAGCCGCGGGGTAGCCCCGAGCGGATCGAACATCATCAGGTTTTTCGCGACGATAGTACCGTCGAATACTTTGAACAACAACGCGCCGTCCGCGGTGAGCGTCGAATCGCGATAGCGCACGGCAGGAATCACGCCCGACAAACTGCCGAGCATGCGCGGCAAGCCGAGATCCTGCGTCAGCCTTTCCATGGATACCGGGGTCAGCCCGGCGCCGAATTGCCACTGCCAGTTTTCATTGACTTTCTCGGCGCGAAAATCGCTGAGCGCAAGCTTGCCATCGAGGATCGGAATTTCGGCTTTCGGTATGGCAAAGCTCAAACCATTCATTTCGAGCGGAACCTGAGCTGCGCCAAGCGGAAAACGAAACACTTCGCCGCCCCCTATGAGAATGTCGGCGGTGGTCGGCGAGCTGCGCCGCCACGGCAGGTTCGCGTCGAGATCGAAAATGGCGAAGCGCCGTTGCTTGTCGTCCAGCGAAACACGTCGCAATGCCAGCGTAAGGGACTGCATCGCACCATCGGCGAATCGAAAATCGAAACCGGCGCGGCCCTCGACGCGCAGATCGGCCAACGCCGTCTGGCCAAGCATCGGTTTCAGAATTTGCGCATACAGCTCGGCCAGGTCGACTTGATCGGTGTGCGCACTGGCGCTGTTCAAACCGCTCGCCGCCCGGCTCCACGAAGCTGTCATTTCGATATCGCCGATTTTTGCCAGAACCAACCGACTGGATGTGACTTCAATCGAGCGCTCGCTCGCTGTTCCGGCTGCGCTCAAACGATGCCCGGCGGAAAAATACAGCGGTTGCCAGAACACTTCTCCGCCGAGCCAGTCGATCCCGGTTTTCCAACGCCAGACATCACTGTGCTGCTCGGCAGTCAGTTGAATGCGCGTCTGGATTTTTTCGCCGGCGTGCAAACCGGCGGTATCGCTGAACGCAACGTCGCGCAACTTCACATCGCCGCCCACCTTGAGATGACCGCTATCGCCGCCAAGCGTGAGCCGGCCATCGATGATGCCGGTGTTGATTTTCGGCGCTGAGCCCGGTGATGAATTCGCCGTCGCCGGCAATAGTGCTGCGAGCCGCTGCAGTTTGCCGCGCAAAATGGTGACTTCGAGCGTAAACGGCGTGCGCTTGAATTCGCCGACGAGCTTCCAGCTCTCAGCCTTCTCCGGTTGCACGACCAGTTCGAGCTTTTGCGCCCGCGTCTCGTAAGCGAAACTGATCGGCCACTTCTGGCCGACGTCCAGCACGCCTTCGGCGCAGCGCATCGTCGTTTTTTCGAGCCGGAACTGCCCGCACGTCAACGCAACGTTGCGCAGCGTTTTGCCCTGCAGGGTGAGCTCGCCAATACGGAGTTCGAGTCTGGATAGATCGTCGCCGTGCAAGCCCGCTTCGATCGATTTCGCACTGAACGAAGGACTGTGAATATCGGCTATCGACAAGCCGATCTGCTGGCAAAAACCTGGCCTGGTGAACAGGAGCGTGGCGAGCAGAATGGCCGCGCGGGCGGCGTTGGCGAGAATGCTCACGCCTGCCGGCTGAAGAAGGATACGAACGGAAGCTCGCGGCGAATCGGCGTTACTGGACTCGTCCGATGCGCGCTAGTGCATTTCCTCTTCAGGCGGGAAATACGCCGGTCGACAGATAGCGATCGCCGCGGTCGCAGACGATCGAAACAATGACTGCGTTCTCGATCTCGGCGCTGAGCCTGAGCGCGACTTGCAACGCGCCGCCGGAGGAGATTCCGGCGAATATGCCTTCCTCGCTGGCCAGCCGGCGCGTCATTTCCTCGGCGTCGGTCTGGCTCACTTCGATGACGCGATCGACGCGGCTGGCGTCGTAGATTTTGGGCAGGTATGCCGGCGGCCATTTCCGTATCCCCGGAATCTGGGAACCTTCCGACGGTTGCGCGCCGATGATCTGGATCGCCGGATTCTTTTCCTTGAAATAGCGCGAGCAGCCGACGATGGTGCCGGTCGTTCCCATGCTGCTGACAAAGTGCGTGATTTTGCCGCCGGTATCGCGCCAGATTTCCGGCCCTGTGCCTTCGTAATGCGACAGCGGATTGTCGGGATTGGCGAACTGGTCGAGGATGATTCCCTCATTGTTGTCGCGCATGCGCTCGGCGGTGTCGCGCGCGGTTTCCATGCCGCCCGCTTCCGAGGTCAGCACGAATTCGGCGCCGAACGCGCGCATGGTCTGGCGGCGCTCTACGCTCAGATGCTCGGGCATCACCAGCACCATGCGGTAGCCCATCATCGCCGCCGCCATGGCCAGCGCGATGCCGGTATTGCCGCTGGTTGCTTCGATCAGCGTATCGCCAGGTTTGATGTCGCCGCGCGCCTCCGCGCGCTTGATCATCGACAGCGCAGGCCGGTCCTTGACCGAGCCGGCCGGGTTATCGCCTTCGAGTTTGACCAGTATCGTGTTGCTGGTCCTGCCCGGCAGGCGCTTGAGCTTGACCAGCGGCGTATTACCGACGAAGTCTTCGAGGGTTCTGTACATGACGCTGGAAACTCAGGACACTAGGAACGCCCGGCGGGACCGAAGGGAGGGTGGCAGATGCGCGAGGATACCAGATGAGCCCGAGCGATGGCCAGTACGCCGCGCGGCTAACTCCGTCAGGCGGGCCGGGGAAGACTGATCCGTTACGGCAAGAGCCGCCAGGCTTGGATCTTGCCCCGGCATTGGCCGCCGAACACTCCCTGGTATCGTCTCGTCGGTCATCGGGCTCGACCTTGCACAGTTTCTGTTCGGCCAACCCTGTCCGCGCACCCGTAAATATTATCCGCGCCGGATATGACAATTGTCTATCGCGTTTCCCTTCTGTGCGGTGTCGTCCGCTACCACCCTTTTTCAACGAGGGGAAAAGGCACGAGACAAATGGCCCACATAGTCCGCCACCCCCTGCTCGACCGGCCTGAAGTCCGCGTCATAGCCCGCGCCGCGCAATGCGCTGAGATCGGCCTCGGTATAGCTTTGATATTTTTCCTTGAGATTCGCCGGGAATGCGATGTATTCGATGATGCCCTGCTGCTGCAACTCGGCAAGCGCTCCCGGCGGGTCGCCATTCGCCGCGCGGCAAGCGTTCACCACGGCCACCGCGACGTCATTGAAACTTTGCGCGGCGCCGGTGCCGACGTTGTAGATGCCAGCGCGGTCGGGGTGATCGAGAAAGAACAGATTGACGGCTGCGACGTCGTCCACCGAAACAAAATCCCGGCGCTGCTCCCCGGCGGCGTAGCCACCGCTGCCTTCAAACAGCTTGACCTTGCTCGAAGCGCGATATTGATTGAAGAAATGCCACGCGACTGACGCCATGCGCCCCTTGTGCTGTTCGCGTTCGCCGTAAACGTTGAAATAGCGAAGGCCGACCGCGCGCAGATTATGCCGCGCATGCTTGCGGCGCACGGATTGATCGAACAGGAATTTGGAATAGCCGTAAACGTTGAGCGGCGCTTCGAACTCGCGCGCTTCCCGAAACACCGTGCTCGCGCCATACACCGCCGCCGACGACGCATAGATGAACGGAATGTCTTCTTCCTCGCAATACTCGAGCAGGTTGACCGAATAGCGGTAGTTGTTGTGCATCATGTAGCGACCATCGGCTTCCGTGGTATCGGAACACGCGCCCTGATGCAGGATGCCGCCGATTTCGCCGGCGAAGGCGCCGTCGGCAAGCTCGCGCAGGAACAGCTCCTGATCGAGATAATCGGCGATTTCGCAATCGGCGAGATTGCGGAATTTGTTGCCATCGGTCAGGTTGTCGACGGCGATGATGTTGGTCTCAGCCCGCGCGTTCAGCGCTTTGACGACGTTGGAACCGATGAAGCCGGCGGCGCCGGTGACGACGATATACATGGTTTGTTTCTGGGTCGGTGTCGAGTCTTCTACCGCGAATGGCAACGGAATACAGTACTTCCCCCTTTGAAAAAGGGGG
>JBGTFJ010000352.1:0-2358 GCA_041747355.1 Burkholderiales bacterium | reverse complement strand
CCCGATGAAATATGGATCGTCCAGATCAATCCGCAGGCGGTCGCCGCCGAACCGGTCCGCGTCGAGGAAATCGAAGACCGCCGCAACGAGCTGGCCGGCAACCTGTCGTTGAATCAGGAGATCGCGGTTATCGAACGCGTCAACGAATGGATCGCAAAAGGCTGGCTGCCGACAACCCGCTTCAAGCCGGTCGTCGTGCGCCGCATAGCACTCGGGCTGGATCTCGATTACGCGTCCAAGCTCGATCGCAGCCCCGCATTTATCGCGTCGCTGATTGCGAACGGCGAGGCAGCGGCGCAGGACTTTCTGAAAACCGTATAACCCGGTCGCTCGAAGGCGTAAACCAGCAGGGCGGACAGTTCTTGCCGTCGCGAAACGGCGGTCGAGAGCCCGGCGATGATCCTGAATTCAGCTCAGTGCTGGCACGAGCAAGCGCGCTTTGGGCAACCACCGCGTTTTATCACTTAACCCCGCTCATGCTTCTGAACATCCGCGATTTCCTGAAACTCGAATCGGCCGGTGGAATCATGCTCGTCGCGGCTGCGGCGCTGGCGTTGGTCTTCAGCAATTCACCGTTAAGCGGTCTGCGCGAATCGCTGCTCGCGATACCGGTGGAAATTCGAGCCGGCGATCTCGGCATTGCCAAGCCGCTGCTGCTGTGGGTCAACGATGGCTTGATGGCGATTTTCTTTTTTCTGGTCGGGCTCGAAATCAAACGCGAAGTCCTGCAAGGCGAATTGTCCACACCATCTACGGTCGTCCTGCCCATCATTGCTGCGCTCGGCGGTATGGCGCCGCCGGCTGCCATCTACGCCTGCTTCAACTGGCACGCTGCCGTCGCGATCACCGGCTGGGCGATTCCGGCCGCGACCGATATCGCCTTCGCGCTCGGCGTGCTGTCGCTGCTCGGTTCGCGCGTGCCGATCTCGCTGAAGATTTTTCTGACCGCGGTCGCAATCATCGACGACCTCGGCGCGATTCTGATCATTGCGTTTTTCTATACCGCGAATTTATCGACAGAGATGCTGATGTTCGCGGCGATTCCTGCCGTCGTGCTGATACTGCTCAATCGTTTTTCGGTCGTCCGGGTCAGCGCCTATGCGGTCGCCGGGCTCGTGCTATGGGTGTGCGTACTGAAGTCAGGCGTGCACGCGACGCTGGCTGGGGTGTTGATCGCGTTCGCTATTCCGCTGCGCGGCGAGAATGCGCCGCTCGAGGAACTCGAACACCGCTTGCACCCGTGGGTCGCGTTCGGCGTGCTGCCGATTTTCGCGTTCTTCAATGCCGGCGTATCGTTCTCCGGCCTGAGTGCCGCGGCTTTGCTCGAACCGGTTCCGCTTGGCATTGCAGCGGGCCTTGTAATCGGCAAACTGTTCGGTGTTTTTGTTTCGGCGTGGCTGACCGTCAAATGCCGTATCGCAAAGCTGCCGGATGAAGCCAACTGGACACAGATGGTCGCGGTTGCTCTGTTGTGCGGCATCGGTTTCACGATGAGTCTGTTCATCGGTTCGCTGGCTTTCGAGGATGCGCCTGGCGATTATGCGGGCGCGACCCGGCTTGGCGTATTTTCCGGGTCGTTGCTTTCCGCGCTCGGCGGTTACACCATTTTCCGTTTAGCCTCGCGCCCCCGTGAGATGGAACGATGATAGAACAACGCACGCAGCAGATACTGCAAACCGCTTATGCGCATTCGCCGCTCGATATTTTCGAAGATGCCGGCGCCGACCAAAGCGCGCTCGAGGAAGCGAAACAGGCTGCCGAGCGCCTCATTGCCTTACGCCTGGCAAAGTTCAAGGATGAAGGCCGCACCCAAATCGAGCTGACCAATGCCGGACGCTATTGGGCGATGCATGGCGGCTACCTGGCCTTTCTGAAAGAAGAGCCGCCGACCGGTGGCGGGCGTCAACGCAATCCCGAACTCGAAGCGCTGCGCCTCAACTACATGCGGCTGCGGCTCAACACATTTTGGTGGAGTTTCGGTCTTTCAATGCCCAGCTTTGTGATCTCTCTGCTTTGATTGGCAATTGCCTTGTTTTACGGCGACCGCTTTTTTCGATGACCGGGCAAAGCGGCGAAACGCACCGAAGCAGGATCGCCCCAGTCACTGCTTCCCGGCGGCGATAGCTACATGAGCGATCGCGAGGAATCCGCTGATGACGTGGAAGCTGCGCGGCCGTCCGGAATCCGCCCAGCTCGCTCGCGGGCGCCGCTAGGCCGTTGTCATTCCCGCGCAAGCGGAAAGGTGCATTCACGTTTGAAGTGCAACAGATGGTTACAGAATACTTCCGCCGGTGTCCTGAATCCAAGACACTTCCGCGGTGTGTGATTGTAGGCAGCGATGAGCGCGTCGAGATGAGG
>JBGTFJ010000351.1:0-3387 GCA_041747355.1 Burkholderiales bacterium | reverse complement strand
GGATGGCGGCGATCGGCAGCTTGTCGACCGGCATGCCGACGATGGCCAGCGCAAACAGCGGTGTAGCGCCCATGGCGTAAATGTCGGACAACGCATTGGTGGCGGCAATGCGCCCGAAATCGAATGGATCATCGACGATCGGCATGAAGAAATCGGTGGTCGCGACGATAGCCTGCTGATCGTTGATCCGGTACACCGCGGCGTCGTCGCTGGAATCATTGCCGACCAGAAGATCGGGGCACAATGCGGCAATCGGCGAGGCCGACAGGATATCGCTGAGCATGGCCGGCGCGATTTTGCAGCCGCAGCCGCCGCCATGCGAAAACTCGGTCAGTCGTATCGGGGTTATTATCGGAGCATCCATGGCGTTATGAAGAGGACTGCCGGTTTCGGGTAGACTAACATTCGATCCGCGCGAGACGCATTGGTCGATTAAGCAAGTTCTGACAAAGCCATATCGCTGTCATTCCCGCGGAAAGCGGGAATCCAGAAACTCTATGTTAGTCGGATAGCTAAGAGAACTCCGGATTCCCGCTTTGTCGGGAATGACAACTTGATTTTTCGCAGTATCGCGCAGCGAAATTCGCGAATCGGAATGCCGCAGCTTATTTCAAAGGCACAAGTGGGTATCGTATTCGGAGCGTTTCTTGGCGTCATCAGACATAGTCACCGTAGCACAGCTCAGCGAGTTTGACGAGATCATCGACGCGCGCTCGCCGGCCGAATTTGGTGACGACCACATTCCCGGCGCACGCAATTTTCCGGTGCTCAACGATGACGAGCGCGCGCAGGTTGGCCTGCTCTACAGCGCATCGCCATTTCGCGCAAAAAAGGTCGGCGCCGCGCTGGTCGCGCGCAATATCGCGCAGCATCTTGAAAACGATTTTGTCGATAAACCGAAAGCCTGGCGCCCGCTGATCTACTGCTGGCGCGGCGGAGCGCGCAGCGATGCATTCACGCATGTATTGCGTCAGGTCGGCTGGAATGCGCGTCGTCTGTACGGCGGCTATAAAGCCTACCGGCGCGCTGTCGTCGCCGATCTGCAAACCTTGCCGGCCGCTTTCGACTGGCGCGTGATTTGCGGATTGACCGGCAGCGGCAAAAGTCTGCTGCTGCAGGCGCTGGCTGAGCGCGGTGCGCAAGTGCTCGATCTCGAGCAACTAGCGGCGCACCGCGGTTCGGTGCTCGGCCAAATGCCGGATCAGGCGCAGCCGACGCAGAAAATGTTCGACAGCCGCGTGTGGTCGGCGTTACGCGGTTTCTCGGCTTCGCAGCCCGTTTATGTCGAGGCGGAAAGCCGCAAGATCGGCAATCTGCGCGTTTGCGGAAGCCTGATCGCAAGTATCTGGCGAGCGCCGTGCATACGCCTCGAAGCGCCGATCGAGTTACGCGTACTGCTGCTGAAAAGCGAGTACGCGCATTTCCTGCAAAACGTCGCAGCGTTGAATGCGAAGCTGCAATGTCTGACAGCGCTGTATGGCCGCGCCGTCATCGATCGCTGGATCGCGCTCGCGCAAAGCAGCGAATGGGACGCGCTGATTCGGGAACTGCTCGAACGCCATTACGACCCGGCCTACATGCGCTCGACGCTCGCGCATTACGAGGGATATGACGAATGCATCGAGATACGCGCGGCCGGAAGCAAAGCCGCCAGCTTCAGGGAACTCGCGATTTCCCTGTTGAAAAACGAAAACGATACCGCTGCCATCATTGAGCCGATATGTCCTTGACTGCCGGCGTCGCGATCGATAAATATCGATTACGGAACCCCCTGATTAAGCGCCGTTCGCCCTGAGCTTGTCGAAAAGCATCGCGAAACCTTTTTGCTGAGTGAGGGTGCTCCATACATGGTTCGACAGGCTCACCACGAACGGAGAACTTAACCAGAGCCTGCTTGAGCCGCTGCTGCTTCTACCCACCAACCAATCATGACCCAACGCAAATCCGCTTCCGTCGTCACCCGCCTTCGCTCCGAAACCAAGCTGTTCGTGCTCGACACCAACGTGCTGATGCACGATCCGACCAGCCTGTTTCGCTTCGAGGAACACGACATCTATTTGCCGATGGTGATCCTCGAAGAGCTCGACAACAACAAGAAAGGCATGTCGGAAGTCGCACGCAACGCACGGCAGGCGAGCCGCTTTCTCGATGACATCGTCAACAATGCCGTGGCCGATATCGAATCCGGCATTCCGCTCGAAGATCACGGCACGAAGAACGCGACCGGCCGCCTGTTTCTGCAAACCCAGGCCATAGGCACCGAATTGCCGACGACACTCGCCAGCGGCAAGGCCGACAACCGCATTATCGGCGTCGCCCTGCATTTGCAGGCGACCCATCCCAAACGCCAGGTCATCCTGGTCAGCAAAGATATCAATATGCGCGTCAAGGCGCGCGCCTTGAGTCTGGCCGCCGAGGACTATTTCAACGACAAGACGCTCGAAGATACCGATCTGCTCTACACCGGCATGCTGGAATTGCCGGCCGACTTCTGGGATGCGCATGGTCAGGAGATGGAATCGTGGCAGCAGGGCGGTCTGACGTTTTACCGCGTGCGCGGCCCGTTATGCGTCGAATTTCTGGTCAACCAGTTCGTCTACCTGGAAAACGACAAGCCGTTCTACGCGCTCGTCAAGGAGATCAGCGGCAAGACGGCGATTCTGCAAACCGTGCGCGATTACACGCACCAGAAAAACAATGTATGGGGCATCGTCGCGCGTAATCGCGCACAGAATTTCGCGCTGAACCTGCTGATGAATGCGGATGTCGATTTCGTCACCCTGCTCGGCCAGGCCGGAACCGGCAAGACGCTGCTGACCTTGGCGGCCGGCCTTATGCAGACCCTCGAGCACAAGAATTACTCCGAAATCATCATGACCCGCGTCACGGTTCCGGTTGGCGAAGACATCGGTTTTCTACCGGGGACGGAAGAAGAAAAAATGACGCCGTGGATGGGTGCGCTCGAAGACAACCTCGACGTGCTGAACAAAACCGACGAAGAGGCCGGCGAATGGGGCCGCGCCGCGACGCGCGATCTGATCCGCTCGCGCATCAAGGTCAAGTCCCTGAACTTCATGCGCGGCCGCACTTTCATCAAGAAATATCTGATCATCGACGAAGCGCAAAATCTCACCCCGAAGCAGATGAAAACGCTGATCACGCGCGCCGGCCCGGGCACCAAGGTCGTATGCCTCGGCAACATCTCGCAGATCGATACGCCGTACCTGACCGAGGGCAGCTCGGGGCTGACTTACGTCGTCGATCGTTTCAAAGGCTGGGCGCATAGCGGTCATGTGACCCTGCAGCGCGGCGAGCGATCGCGGTTGGCTGATTACGCGGGAGAGGTGTTGTAATCGGGCGCGCGGACACGTTACCGCGAAGCGGCCG
>JBGTFJ010000350.1:0-3885 GCA_041747355.1 Burkholderiales bacterium | reverse complement strand
GATGAACACAGACGACAAGAAAAAGGCCGATTTGCCGCTGCGTACCTACGCGTTAGGCGCGGGCGTGTTCTTCTTCTCGCTAGCGGTTTTCGTGCAGGGCATTCTGCCTTTGATCGAACCGCAATCGCGCTGGACCAAAGTTACCAAGGTCGTGCGCACCGATCTCGGCGAATTGAAATGGATGGAAGACCACGCGACCGATTACACCGCGCTTGAAGCGCACGGGCGAGAAGTTTATGTCCGCGAAGGCTGCTGGTATTGCCATTCGCAATACGTGCGCCCGGTCACGGGCGAGACGCGGCGCTGGGGGCCGGTCACGCAGTCGGGGGAATACGCGTTCGACCGCCCGCATCTGTTCTCGACGCGGCGTATCGGCCCCGATTTATCGCGCGTCGGTTTGAAGTACAGCGACGCCTGGCATCTCGCGCATTTCTGGGATCCGCGCATGGTCGTTCCCGATTCGATCATGCCGCGCTTCGCTGCGTTGTTCGACGGGCCCTATGACTCAGTCAATATCGTTAATGACGCAGAGGGCAACCGCACGCTGGAGAAAAACAAGATCACCGAAAAGCTGTTCGATTTCGCCTCCAAGGAGCAGGTCTGGCTGACACCTAACGCCCATGGTCTGGTATATATCAAAGAGCGCGGTAAATATCCGATTATCTTTACGCCGAACAAGGAATACGCAGGTGAGGCGGTAACGCTGGTCGCTTCCAGTGAGGATTTGACCGGCCTCATCGCCTACCTGCAAAAGCTCGGCACCAACCGCGGCAAATGGCGCGATGTGTTCGAACCACAGCGTCTCGAAGCATCGCTGGTTTCGGTGCCGCGCTCGGAAGAATGGACCGGCCACGGCAAGCAGGTCTACGAGCGCCGCTGCTTGGGCTGCCACGGCGTCAACGGTGACGGCAACGGCCCGGCCGCCGCATTCATCCAGAACGACAGACCGCGCAATTTCAATCTCGCTGTATTCAAATTCAGATTGACGCCGTCGGGCTCGCTGCCGACCGATGGCGATCTGTTGCGCACCATCACGCGCGGCGTGCGCGGCACCGCGATGCCGCCGTGGCACGATTTGCCCGATCAGGATCGTCTCTCGGTGATCCAGTACATCAAGTACGAGTTGGCCGTCGATCGGTCCGACCCGA
This sequence comes from Burkholderiales bacterium, assembly GCA_041747355.1. GTDB lineage: Bacteria > Pseudomonadota > Gammaproteobacteria > Burkholderiales > JACMKV01 > JACMKV01. The sequence continues at coordinate 2,737 of JBGTFJ010000350.1, read as the reverse complement.
AAAAACCGGTCGTCTATTTCGTCGAAGAGCCGCCGAAGCCGCCGATCTACATCGGCCAGCCGCCGCCGCCATCGCAGGCGCTCGTGGCCCAGGGCGCCAAGGTCTGGAAAGCCGCCAAATGCTGGGAATGCCACGGCGAAAACGGCAAGGGCGACGGCGAAAAAGCCGCGGGACTGAAAGACGATTTCGGCTTCCCGATTCCGCCGGCCAATTTGACCACCGGGCAATTCAAATCGGGCCCGACCGCGCAGGACATTTTCCGCACCATGAGCACAGGCTTGATGGGAACGCCGATGCCGTCGTATTCGGATACTTTGAAGGAGGAGGACCGCTGGGCACTGTCGTATTACGTGCTGTCGCTGTCGGCATTCACCGATCCCCTGACCGGCGAAAAGATGAAAATCTCGCCGGCCGACAAAGCTGCGCTCAACGACCCGCAACTGACCGCGCATGAATCCCACTATGCGTACAAGTCGAGCGGTGACAGCGCGCCTTCGAACCTTTACGCGGGCGAGGCCTGGGCCGAAAAGCACGGCATACAGATCGTCAGACCCGCCGGCGCATCTTCGAAATCAGAGGTGGCGAAATGACTAGCGGACTGGAAGGAACATCATGGAAGAACTGACTTTCCTGCAATTTCTGGTCGCTTTATGCATGAGTCTGGCGGCCGTGTGCATGTTTATCTGGGCGGTGTTATCCGGGCTTTTTATCGATGTCGAAAAGATCAAGTATCGCGCCTATCGCGCGGAGGTCAGTGATGGCGACGAATGACGAACGCAAGCTAGCCGGCGCGCGCGGCTCGACGATGACGAATGAAAAAGAAAAGGCCGAACCCGAAGCGCTCGCCGCCGACATCGGCCATCGCGAGGAAGAACCGCATCCGCGCAATGACGACCTGCCGCACTATATGCGCACTGAAAGCTACGGCGGCGGTGAAGTTCAAGCGCGCCACGGCAAAATCAATGCGTGGCTTGCGGTCGTCTATTTTGTGCTGTTCATATGGGCGCTGTATTACGGCTACGTCTATTGGGGCGGGTTGGGGCCGGGGCTGGATTACTGAATTCTCTGGAGATAACGGATGTTTGCCGCAAAACTGGTAATGGGCTTCGCCATCGTGAACCTGATCATTCTTTTCACCAAGATCGCGTTTACCGTGGTGAACATCGGGCTTTCCTGACAGGAGACAGCATGGAACAGGTCCCAAGAAAAATCGAAATGGGCGTCGATCTGGTGTCGCCGGCGCTGACCTTGCCCGACGGCATCAGCTACTGGATTTTCGTGATCATGACCATCGCGTTTGCGCTTTGGGTGATTTATTTGATGTTCAAACATTAGCACTCGACGCGCAGAGCTGAGCTAATTCTGTCATTACCGCGGAGGTCGGAATCCAGTTCAGCTTCTGCGAGGCTGCTTCGCTCCCGCAGCTGAAGCCAGATAAAAAGTCGGTGACCGGCCGGGCGCCCGGGGGTTAGAAGCCATTGAATTCCCGCTTGCGCGGGGAATGACACCATTACGGAGTTGCGTAATTGCTGAATTTCCAGCGGGAATGGCGACCTTGGAACCGCTCGCTAACTACGCCCTGATCTTCCTCGCCGGCATCGCCGGCAGCATGCACTGCGTGGGCATGTGCGGCGGTTTCGTCTGTGCGATGAAACCCGATCCGCGTGGCGCCGCGGCGACCGCGCTCCGTCATTTGATCTATAACGCCGGCCGTGTCACGACTTATATCTTTCTCGGCGCAGTCGCAGGCTTTGCCGGCGCGACGCTGGTCGCGCACGACGGTAGCGATACCACAGTGAGCGCCGCGCAACGCGCGCTTGCGCTCGTTTCGGGAACACTGATGGTGTTCATCGGTCTGCAATTCCTCGGTCTGTTAAAAGCTCACGTCCTGTTCGGCTCGGGCGGCGCATGGATGGCAGGCGCTTTGCGTGATCTGCTGAATTCTCCGAGCAATCTGGCGCCGCTCGCGTTCGGGGTATTGAACGGCTTCCTCCCATGTCCGCTGGTATACGCGTTCGCGGCCCAGGCGGCGGCGAGCGGCGGTCCCGATAGCGGCGCTGCCATCATGCTCGCGTTCGGTCTCGGCACGTTTCCGGCGATGGTCGCAATGGGCGGCGCCGGCGTCTGGCTGCGCGGCGCCCGTGCCAGGCCCGCGCAGTTCGCGTTCCCGATCCACGGTCCAAAAACCGGCTCGCACGCACGCGCGCATACCGCTGCCTTGCCGCGCGTCGATTGGCGGCAGCACGGCGTGCGCATCGCCGGCGTGTTCATCGTGCTGCTCGGCATCATAACGCTCGCCCGTGGCCTCCTTCCGTTGAGCGGGCACATGCATTGACCGTGAGCGCCTGCAGCCATTGCTTGTTGCCGGTGAGCCTCAGCGTGCAGACGCGCGAAGTCAACGGTGAAAGGCTGCCGTTTTGCTGTTACGGCTGCTGTCTCGCCTACCAGGTCAGCCACGGCGAGCGCGACGAACCGGAAGCCGCATGGTTGTTGATTCGCATCGGCACCGGCGCCTTTCTCGCGATGTTTATCATGCTGTTCAGCCTCCTGCTGTATTCCGGCACGTTTGGCTCGAGCGACGGCGGGATCGTACGTGCCGTTCATTTCATTCTATGGGCGCTGGCGACGCCACTGGTCGTGATACTCGGCGCGCCGTTTCTGCGTGGCGCTGTGCAAGCAGCGCGCGCCGGCCGGGTTTCAGCCGATACGCTGGTCGTGATCGGCAGCTTTGCGGCGT
>JBGTFJ010000349.1:0-4388 GCA_041747355.1 Burkholderiales bacterium | reverse complement strand
GCCCTCCTCGCCCGCGCCGGCGTGCCGGCGAACGATGCCTTGCTGTGCGCAGTTTTTGTGCACGGCGCGGCCGCCGATGATCTGGTGTCCGGCGAGGCGGGTATGGGGTCTGGCGTAGGCCCGGCCGGGCTGACCGCTTCTGAAGTCGCCGATGCGTCGCGCCGGATATTTAATCGGCTGGTGCAATCGGCGGATGCCGCATCCCGCGCATGTGCGCCCTGATGTTCACAACCATCCGCGCACCCTTTAAACTGATGGAACAGCTAAAAACGGAATGATCATATGGATGGCGCAGCACGAAGCGATTCGGAAGCCGGCAATCACGCAGCGCAAACCTCGCCAACGCCGTTGGCGCCGTTCGGCGTCGATTCAACCTCTGCCGAACATAAGCCCGATCTCAGAAAAACCGGATCACATCCCGATCACTGGTATCCGCTCGCCCGCTCGCGCGATTTGAAGCGCGGCAAGTCGGTCGGAACCATGTTTGCCGGCGAGCCGATCGCGCTGGTGCGCACCGAGAGCGGCACGGTGTTCGCAATCGAGGACCGCTGCGCGCATCGCCAGGTGCCGCTGCATCAAGGCGTCGTCAAGGGCGAAACCCTGCAGTGCAGCTATCACTGCTGGACATACGACAAGACCGGCAAGTGCGTGAACGTGCCGTATCTCGACAAGGCGAAATCGTTGCCCAACGGCGTGCGCGGCTATCCGTGCCGCGAAGCTTATGGCCTGATCTTCGTTTATCCGGGCGATCCGGCCAGGCTCGACGCCGCGGTTTTCCCCGATATCCCCGCGGCGCTCGATCCGCATTACAAGACGCGCTATCTCGACCGTCAGGTGCGCTGCCATTATTCGTTCATGCACGAAAACCTGATGGATATGAACCATCAGTTTCTGCATCGGCGCTTGATGGGCGGCATCAGAACCGTGTTTCTCGAACTGCGGCGCGGCGACAATTGGGTCGAGTGCGCCTACACGTTTGCCCGCGTCGCCGGCAAGCAGCCGATCGGCGAAAAATTCATAATCGGCAGCGGCAGGAAATCCGCGCAAGGCGGCCGTGACTTGATGACAATCCGCACCGACTATCCGTACCAAAGCCTGAAATTCACCCCCAAGGGCAGCGATCACCCGGCGCTCGATTTGTGGAATGTTTATGTGCCGGTCGATCGCGAGCAACGCGCCAACCATACGTACGGTTTGATGATGGTGCGTAAACCTTCGCTGCCCGGCGCGATCCATTTGCTGTGGCCGTTCATCATCTGGTTTACCGAAGGTATTTTTGCCGAGGACCGCACCATCGTCGAACAGGAACAGCGCGCCTTCGATCAGCAAGGCGCCGACTGGAATCAGGAAATTTTTCCGATCATCAAGGAGCTGCGCAACGTGTTGATCACACAAGGTGTGCCGCCGACTTCACCGTTCAACCGCTAGACGCTGCCGGCAACAAGCGGTTTGCCTTCTCGCCGCTCGTAAGGAAAGGGTGTTTTTCGGGAAAAGACAGGATTTCAGCGAACGATTAAACGCTGGCTTGACCGGGGTTTAATTTATTTTCGTGCTTCCCCGCCGGTCGACATCAACCTGATTTGACCACGCTGAACGAGGAATTCCGGGCTGGGCGGTTTTGCGCTGTATCGGCGAAGTGCGCGTTCTCGGATATTGGGCGGCTGCGAAATTCCGATAACCATTTCATCAGATCGTTTGACGACAACGGTTTGCTTATCAGGAAACCTTGCGCCAGGTCGCAACGAAGCTGCTTCAGCAGGTGCAAATCCTCGGCATTCTCGACGCCCTCGGCGACCACCCTGAGTCCCATGTTATGGCCCAGATCGATGGTCGAGCGGACGATCATGGCATCGTCCTTGTCGCAGACCATGCCCATCACGAATGATTTGTCGATTTTCAGTTCATCGACCGGCAGTTTTTTAAGATACGACAACGACGAATAGCCTTTGCCGAAATCGTCGATGGACAGGTCGAATCCCATGCCATGCAACGCTTCCAGCGTCTCCATCGCGCGGGTGGGATCGTCCATGATCGCGCCTTCCGTTATCTCCAGTCTGATCCATTCGGGTTCGACGCGGTATAGCTGTATAAGCTCGATGCAAGTTTCCTGCAGTTCGGCGCCGGCGAGGTCACGCGCAGAAATGTTGACCGATATGCGAATCGGTAACCGGTTGGCGTGGCATTCGGCAGCTTTGCGAAACGCCTCGGCGAGCACCCAGCGCGTGATCGTTTTGATGTAACCGCTCTGTTCGGCGAACGGGATGAACAGGTCTGGAGCAATGTAGCCGCGGCGCGGATGCCTCCAACGGATCAGCGCTTCCACGGACTCGACGGTACCGGTTTGCAGATCGAGTTGAGGCTGATAGCAGAGCATCAGTTCGTTAAACTCGACGGCATGCTTCAAATCGCCGAGTAGCGACAAGCGCTCGGCGGTATGGTCGTCATCGCGCGGATCATAAACCGCGACGCCACTGTTGCCACGCTTGGCCGCATACATCGCGACGTCCGCGCGCTGCAACAGTGTCCCGGCATCGGTGCCATGTTCAGGGTAGGAAGCGATACCGATACTGCCGCCGACATCGACGGCATGGCCATTCAGCGTGATCGGCACATCGAGCGCCTCCAGTAATCGGAGAGCAACGCTGCGTGCCGCTTTGGCGTCGTCGGCGGGCAGGAGAACGGCGAATTCATCACCGCCGAGCCGAGCCAGAGTGTCCGATTGCCGCGCCAATGTCGTTTGCAGGCGAGTTGCGACTTCTTCAAGCAGCAGGTCGCCCATGTGATGACCGAGCGTGTCGTTGACGTCCTTGAAATGATCGAGATCCATGATCAGGACGGTTAACGGCTGCCCGGAGCGCAAGGAGCTTCCGAGCGCCTGGTGCAATCGATCGTTGAACAAGATGCGATTCGGCAGCCCCGTCAGCGCGTCTTTATATGCCAGCGTCGATATGCGGTTCTCTCGATCAGCGATGGCCTGCCGCATGTGATTGAATGCGGATGCCAGCTTGCCGATTTCGTCCGCTCTATCCATTTCCGCAGCCTGCAGGTAATTGCCCTGCTCGATTTCGTTGGCAAGCTTCGCCAGTTGGGTAACCGGGCGGCTGACATTGCGCGCCGTGAAGATGCTGCCGGCGACCGAGATGACCAGGCCGATCAAGGTCAGGACGAGCAGATTCGCTTGCAGCGCGTCGAATGGCAGCAACGCATCGTTCAGGGAGCGCTGTAAGACCGCGAAGACAGGCTTCTCGCCGATTTTCGATACCGACGATGTCAGGGTCTGAAATTTTTCTCCATCCAATACCATCAAAGGCGTCGAGTCGACGGCTGCGACGCCGCGCATATGATCGAGCAACGCCGGCTGCAGCGCGGCGGGAAGTGTGGATGCGAATAACTTCCATTCCTCGTTATCGGTGCGGCGCAGAAACGAAATTTGCAGCGATGCGAGTTCGCCGAGGTCGGCGGCAAGGCGGTCGTCGATCGGAAACCCCAACACGATCCACGCGGCTGGAACGGTGACCGGGACCAGCACAAATTGGTACAGGCGGTCGTTGCTGACCAGAATCATCGAAGCCGAGCCAGTCTTCTCCGATTCCCTGATCAACTCAGGGAAAGGAAAAGGTTTATTGGTCAATGTCGATCGGTTGCTGTCGGCAAGCACGATGTGCTTCGGATTGATCAGCATCATCACCTCCGCACCGACCCGTTCGCGGTGAACATCGAGGGCGAGCGCCAGCCGCTTTTGATTGACGCTGGAAATCGCCTGGCGAAAGCCGTAGTCGTCGGCAAGGATGCTGGTGGCGAGCGCCAGCTGATGCGCGTTTTGCTCCAATACGCGCTGGAATATGCGTTCCCCAACGGCAAGCTCGTGGCGGATGGTGCGGGCCGCGTAGTTTTTGATCGCATGGCTGATGAGGCCAAAGCCGGCGACCTGAACGGTCAACAGCAGGGCCACAAAAAACACGACGATGCGACTTTGCAGACTGCGAAATCTCACTCGCTCTCTCCCGTTAAGTCCCCGCGACAATGTCGCAGGTATGCCCTTGGTTCTTCGTCGAGCGCACATTCGTTTTCGGGCCGACGCTGGCTAATGGAAACGCAAACCCGATGCCATTTATTCAGGAAGCGTTCTAAAACGAAGTCAGGGCAATTCGGAACGCATTTCAGAGGAGAGTTACGACAGCTTCGTGGTTAAGCAGCAGCGGGCGAACGCAAAGCTCTGCCGACACTTCGCCCATATTGTCCGGGTTTCAAGCAAATAAGTGGGTTGTGCAGATTCTTGCTCGCGAACGATTCCGCATATTCAGGGCGATGATGCGGTCAACAGCCGGGGCAAGCGTGATCGCTACGAATTATCGAATTAAAGCCGTGCTTCGCAAATTACCGGTTCC
>JBGTFJ010000348.1:0-7546 GCA_041747355.1 Burkholderiales bacterium | reverse complement strand
CGTCCGGTTCGGATCGGCAATGCCGCCGACCAGCAATACCAGGCCGACATGTATGGCCTGGTTCTTGAACTTAGCTGGCGCTGGAGCGAGCGCGGCAATTCGCCGGAGACGCATTACTGGGATTTTCTGGTCGAGGTAGTCGACGCAGCGGTCGCCAACTGGCAGCGCACCGACCGCGGCATATGGGAAGTCCGCGGAGAGCCGCGCCATTTCGTGCATTCCAAAGTCATGTGCTGGGCGGCGGTCAATCGCGGCATCGAACTGGCGCGTAAATATTCGCTGGCAGCGCCTCTTGACGACTGGAGCAAGGCGCGCGACGACATTCGCAAAGCGGTCGAAACGCGCGGTTACGACGCACAGCGCGGCGTATTCGTGCAGCACTTCGACACATCCGAGCTCGACGCGGCTTTGCTGTTACTGCCCGACGTCGAGTTCGTTGCCTACACGGATGAGCGCATGGTGCGCACCGTCGATGCGATCAGCGATGATCTGGGCGCCGACGGACTGATCCTGCGCTACCGTGCGCCCGATGGCTTGCGCGGCGGCGAGGGCATGTTTCTGCCGTGCACGTTCTGGCTGGCGCAGTGTCTCGCGCGGCAAAATCGGGTGGCCGACGCGCGGCAAGTGTTCGACCGCGGGTTGGGCTGCGCCAACGATCTCGGCTTGTTCTCCGAAGAATACGACGTTGCCCAAAACGAAATGCTCGGCAACTTTCCGCAAGGGCTCACGCATCTGGCGCATATCTCCGCGGCGCTCGCGTTGATGCACAGGCAAGGCGAGCCCAATCGGGTTCCAGACAAGCGCGCCTGATGGAAGCGCGTTCAACCGATAGCGAACCCCATCTTCTTGCAGGCCAGCGCGCGCTGATCACCGGCGCCGGCTCTGGCATCGGCCGGGCAGTTGCCGAGGCGTTCGCCAATGCCGGCGCTTCGGTGCTGATCGATTATCCGGGTAACCGCGAAAAGGCCGATCGCGTCGCCGCGAATATCGTCGAAGCAGGCGGGCGGGCGTCAGTCGTTCGCGCGGACATCAGTCGTGAGCAAGATGTCGGGGCGATGTTTGCCGCGGCAAGAGATCGCTACGGCGGCATCGATATCCTGGTCAACAACGCCGGCATTCAGAAGGATGCCCCCATCCAGGATATGAGCCTGGCCGATTGGCAGGCGGTGATCGACGTCAACCTGACCGGGCAGTTTCTGTGTGCGCGCGCCGCGGTGCGAGAATTTTTGCGGCAGGGCATGACCAGGAATTCGCGCGCGGCCGGCAAGATCATATTCATCTCATCGGTTCACGAGCTGATTCCGTGGGCCGGCCACGCCAACTACGCGGCCTCCAAGGGCGGTGTGATGATGCTGGTCAAAACGCTGGCGCAGGAACTCGCGCGGCACCGAATACGCGTCAACAGCATCGCGCCGGGCGCGATCGAAACGCTGATCAACGAAGCTGCGCGCGACACCGCGGTCGAGCGCGAAAAACTACTCGAACTGATCCCTTATGGCCGCGTCGGCGAGCCAGCCGATATCGGGCGTGCCGCGGTTTGGCTGGCGTCGGATCAATCGGATTACATGACCGGCGCCACCCTGTATATAGATGGCGGCATGCTGTTGTATCCGGGATTTATCGGCAATGGGTAGCGCGCTCGATCAGGCCAGGATCAACACTAAGCTGCTGCGCGATGCAAGCCACGTCCTGGTCCTGGCCGGGCGCGATTTTTTCAAAGACGACGGGCCGATGTGGGCGGCAGCCATCGCTTACTACAGTCTGCTTTCGCTGTTTCCGCTACTGCTCGCCCTCGGCTCGATTGCAGCCTACTTCGTGGAACCTCAGTGGGCGGTCCAGCAGGCGACGGGGTATCTGGGCGATCTCCTGCCGCGCGGGTCAGGCGCCATCGAACGGATCGTGAAGCAAACCATCGAGGCCGGCCAGGGCGGCGGGTTGCTTTTCCTCGTGCCGCTGCTGTGGACCGGCTCGCTGGTATTCGGCGCGATCGCCAAGGCTCTGAACATCGTTTACGAAGCGGAAGACCAGTACGGCTTCGCGAAGCGGATGATGGTGCGTGTGGCGATGTTACTCAGCCTGGGAGCGATGTTCCTGGTAGCACTTGCCTCGCCACTGGCGCTCCGCTTGCTGCGCGCGACGCTGGGCATCCTGCCGGCGGCGAGCGAGATCATCTTTGAACTGATCGTCAACGCACTCCCGACCGTGTTTCTGCTGCTCGCGTTCTTCCTCGCCTATCGCTTCGTGCCGGGGCGGCGCATCGATTGGCGCGCGGCGCTGTTCGGTGGGGTCATCGCCGCCTTGCTGTTCGCCGCGGCCAAGCCGCTCTTCCTTGGATTTCTGCAGCAGATGGCCAGTTACAATCTGGTCTATGGTTCGCTGTCGGGAATCATCGTTGTCGTGCTGTGGACGTGGATGGTGGCGATGATGGGCCTGTTCGGTGGCCAGATCAGCTTGCACAGCCAGGCAGTGCTGATCGAAGGGCAGCCGATCGAGGAAGTGGAGCGCCGCCATCTTCAGCGCGTCTGATGTTGCGCCGTAAAACCTGACACGAGTATTGCGCTCACTGTGACTCCTGCTCTCAAACCTCTACGCGAAAAACCGATGCTTTGTGTGGTACGCGACGTGCAGTTTTTTATGTGAGATACGGCACAGACTGGATACGGAACCTGGCTTGCACCCTTCATGTTTGATGCAAGCATCGCTTTCGCACTTCAATAGTTGCAAATTTGGCAACACTTACATGCGTGTTCGACACAGAGTCGGAGACTCCGCGTATGTAGCGCGTTACTCTTTGCTGATTGAGTTATCGAGCTCCTTGATCGCTTCCAGGATGTCCACGAACTTCTTGCCGAACGGGCTGAGTTTGTATTCGACGCGCGGTGGAATCTCGGGATATGACTCGCGCAGAAGCACCTCGTAGCGCACCAGTTTTCTGAGCCGTTCGTTCAGCACCTTCGTCGTTAAGCCTTCGACGCTGCGCTCCATCGCGCCCGGCCGGCAAACACCCTGGCGGACAAGCTGCAGCACGGCTGCTGACCATTTGCAGCCGAGCACGTCCTCCACCATCCTGCCGGCAGGCGGCCGTTGCGCTGAATCCCGCAAAATTTTTTATCGTTCACTTCCTTAAGTTTGTACCGAAAAGTAAGCACGCAACCGAATTGTGCCCGCTTATGCTGCGCTCAAGGGTCTGCTACTTTATCCTCGTATTCAAGCATGAATGACTACGGACGCAGTATCAAATTCCCCAGTAACGAGGAGCAAAGTTATGAATCAGCCAACCATCGCAGGCTATACCTACGGCAACCGTGACGTTCCCAATTCGCCGCTCAGCCTTGAGGACTTGGATCTCTTGAAAAAGACCGTCCTGTTCGCGGATGAGGATATCAAGTATCTCAGGATGTCCCGCGAGATATTAAAGGATCAGACGAGCGCTGTTCTGGATGTCTGGTAACGGCTTCGTCGCTTCGCAACCGCATCTCGTCTATTACTTTTCAGGCAAGTCCGACGCCAGCCCAACGCCGAATATCTCGCCGCGGTGCGCAAACGCTTCGAGCAGTGGATACTCGACACGGCGGCGGCCAATTACGACCAGCAGTGGCTCGATTATCAATACGAGATCGGGCTGCGCCATCACCGCACGTCCAAGAATAAAACAGATAAGGTCGACTCGGTCGATATCATCAACTTCCGCTACCTGCCAGCGCTCCTCTATCCGGTCACGGCCACGCTGAAGCCGTTTCTCGCCAACGAGGGACATGCCGCTGCGGAAGTCGACAAGATGCACCAGGTTTGGATCAAGTCCGTCTTGCTGCAAGTCATCCTGTGGACGCAACCTTATGTGAAGGACGGAGATTTCTAGCTATGGAAGCGGACGGAACGAGTACCGCCGTTGTCCTCTACAGCGATTTCAATTGCCCGTTCTGTTACGCGCTGGGCGAGCGTCTGATCGCCGTGGCATCCGCGCATCGAGTGGAATGGCGCGGCGTGCAGCATGCACCTTATTTGCCTATCCCCATGGCAAGCGCGGGCGCGGCACTCGCCGCGGAATTAAGCAACGAGGTCAGCGCCATCCGGCGCCTTGCGCCCGAAGTGCCAATTACACTCCCGCGCGGCAAACCGAATACCGGGCCCGCGATCCGTGCCGTCGCAGCCGCGCTGAAAATTGACAGGGAACGCGCACACACATTCAAGGATTCTCTCTACCGTGAATTCTGGCAACGCGGCGCCGACATCTCGGATGTGGCGGTGTTAAGCGAGCTTGCAAAAGCCGCCGCTCTGCCCGGGGAATTGGATGTTTCGGAGATTCAGCCCGCAGTGTCTGAATGGCAGCAGGCTTGGGAATCAAACAGACTGGGCGGCGTTCCGGCGATGATCCGCAGCGACGGTGCAGTCCTTGTTGAACTTGCCACCCGCGAGGCGATCTTCGATTTCCTGAAGGGCGGGGCGAATGACTCGCGCCCAGCGCACGCGCGTCGGATGACTATAATACGTTTGATCAGGCGCTCTTGCGTCTGACGATCACAAGCCGCGAACGCGCAAGGAGGGTAGCAAAATGGCAAGCATCCTCGAAGGAAAGGTAGCGCTGGTAACCGGCGTCAGCGCCGATGGACAGGTCGGGCAGGCGGTCGCCAAAGCGCTGGGAGAGCAGGGAGCGGCTCTGGTCATCGTCGCCCGCAACGAGAAGAATGTCGAGGCGCGGGCCGCCGAACTGCGAGCAAGCGGTGCGCGCATCCTGCCCCTGGCCGCGGACCTTACCGATGAAGGCAAAGTGCGTGAGGCGGTGGAGCGGGCGATAAAGGAATATTCCCGGATCGACATCCTGGTTAACCTGGCGGGCGGTCTGACCCGTTACAAACCCGCCGTGGAGCTGAGTTTGGACGACTGGATGCATGAGATGCGCAACAATCTGCTCAGCGCTTTTCTGGTATCGCGAGCGGTCTTTCCGGGCATGCGCGATTCCGGCGGCGGAGCGATCGTCAACTTCGCGCGTGCGGGGGTGCCGCAGGCCAATATGGTGGCGTACAACTGTGCCAAGGCGGGCATCGAAGCGCTTACCCGCACGCTTGCCCTGGAAGGGCGAGACGCGGCAATCCGGGTCAATGCGATAGCGCCTGGTTTGGTCGACACGAAATCCAATGTCGAGGCGATGAAACCTAAAGACCTGAAGAAGTGGGCCAAACGTCAAGACATCGCACAGGCGGTCGTTTTTCTGGCGTCTGATGCTGCTGCGGGGATTACTGGCCAGGTGATTCCCGTAACGGGCTGGGGGATATAGAACCAGAACGCCGCTCCGTCCGTAATCATTGTTTCACCGTTTCGAACGACCCGTTTCACGCCCGTTGTTGCCGCCCGTCAGGAGCACAGTTAGGATCAGCGGGTCGCCAGAAACGCTTTCGCTTCCGCAATCTCCGGGCGCTCGCTATCGCGATTCGCGGTCAGGGTTTGCAGCTTCGCGTAGTAGGCGCGGGCGACTTCGTGATCGCCGGAAGCTTCCGCGGCGCGGGCGGCGCCGTAGAGGCCGCGGAAGCGATTGGGGTCGCGCTTCAGCGAGCGCTCGAATTCGGCGAGCGCCTGCTTCGGTTCACCCAATGCCATCAGCATTTCGCCGAGCAATTGGCGTGAGGGTACGACGTTACCCGGCGTGACCGGATGTTTGTCGCTCGCTTCTTCGGCTTCAGCGGCGGCGCGCATCAGTTGCAGCGCGTCGTCATTGCGTTTTTCGGCGAGCGCTATCCAGGCCTCGACGGTCTTGATCTGGAAATCGCTCTGGCCTGCCCAGTAAACATTTTTCGATGCCGTCATTGCATCTCTGAGCGCTTGCAGGCGTTGCAAATCGCTGCGCGCCGCCGCGATGTTGCCCATGCGCGCGGCGCCTAGGCCGCGTGCGAAGACGAGGATCGCTTCGGCTTGCGGAAACTTGTCCCAAGCCATATCGCTGGGCGAAAGCTTGAGCGCCGCGGCTTGCTGCCAATCGCTGTGTTCCAGCGCAAAGCGCGCGGGACTCGCGGCGAACGCATAGGCGGCGACGAAGTTTTCGACGTTGACCTTGCGTATCGCGAGAGCCTCGTCGAACAACTGTTTGGCGGCTTTGTCCTGCGCTTGTTGCAGATGGCCGAACACCATGTAGTCCATCGCGTGCAGCGCGTCGTAGGTGCCGACGCCAAGTGTCGCTTCGCTGAGTTCGCTTTTCGCCGCGCGGTAGGACAAGCGATTACCTTCGACCATTTCCTGCCACAGGCCGACGCGCGAGAAAACATGCGATGGCATGTGCAGCGCGTGCGGCACCGAAGGCGCGATGCCTGCATAAGCGCGCGCCGAAGGCAAACCTTTTTCCGCCAGCTCGGCATAGTCGTAAGTGTGGATCAGGTAATGCGCGACGCCGGGATGGTTCGGATATTTGTGGAACAGCGGTTCGAGAATGCCGGCGGCCTTCAACTGATTGGCGAACGTCTTGTCGGTCGGCAACGCGGTCGCGTCGAGCACTAAGGCGTAGAGGATCTGCGCTTCGACATCATCAGGATAGCGTGCCGCGACCTGTTCCATGGCTTTGGCGAAAGCGGCTGCACGCGACTTGTGCTCGGCGGTTTCCGATTCCTTGAAAAACGCGGTCAAAGCTGCGATGTAATCGCGCTCTCGTTCGGCCCTGGCGCCGATGCGTTCCGCGTCCGCCATCGCTGCGGCGCCGGCCTTCAGCGCATTCGGATTCGGCGGCCAGGCGAATGGATTGCCCATGGCCATGATCGCGATTCCCCAGTGCGCCATGCCGCATTGCGGATCGTGTTCGAGCACCTGGGAAAACGATTTGATTGCCGGCTTGAACCAGAACGAATGGAACATTGCCATCGCGCGGTTGAACTCGGCTTGCGCCGCGGTGTTGCACGAGACCGAAAAGTTTACTTCGCCGAGCTTTTCCGGCGCCTTGCCGCGCGGCGCGTAATCATCATCGTGCGCCCATGCGAGGGATGAGCTCACGACGAGCATCAAAAAAGCGCTGATAAAACAAAGTATAGGTTTGGAATTCATCACCGACCTCCTTGCAGCGAGCGGGAAGCCCCGCGAAGCACGCAGACAGCGCACTTTCGAGTCTAGTAGCGCGCTCAGGTCGAATCAAGGTCGGCGCGTTTCGGCATGCGAAGCAGGCTTCTGCCGCTTATTCGATAGGGCGCTCATTCGCCAGGTGCGCATCGCCGCCGCGGAATCTGGCGAGTAAACGGGACAGCAACGGCCAAAACAACATCAGCAACGCCAGCGCGACGATGCTGCCGACCAAACCATTCGACCAGAAAATCGCCATGCTTCCCTGCGACAACAGCATGGCTTGGCGGAACGACGATTCAGCCATGTCGCCGAGCACCAGCGCCAGCACCATCGGCGCCAGCGGATAGTCGAGTTTTTTGAACAGATAGCCGACGACGCCGAATACCAGCATCAGTGCGACGTCGAACAGCGCGTTGTGCACGGTGAATGCGCCGACCGAGCAAATGACGACGATGATCGGCGCAATGATGGAGAATGGGACGCGCAGAATCGCCGCCCACCACGGCAC
>JBGTFJ010000347.1:0-1766 GCA_041747355.1 Burkholderiales bacterium | reverse complement strand
CGACTTTGGCGACCGCGCCGATATCGCCCGGAACGCAGATATCGGTTTCGACATAATCCTTGCCGCGCAGGGTAAACAGATGGCCGACCTTGAACGGCTTGCGGCCGTCGCCGACGAACAATTGCGTATCGCGCGTGATCGTGCCCTGATGCACGCGAAACACGCCGAGCTTGCCGACGAAAGGATCGATGATGACTTTGAACACGTGCGCAAGCACATGCTTCGCCGGATCGGGCTGCGCGTAGATTTCTTCCGCGTCGGCGCCTTCGCCTTTCAGAAACAATTGTGGATTGCCCTCGGCCGGATTCGGCAGCAGGTTGACGATTATATCGAGCAACTCCCCGACGCCCGCCCCGTTGCGGGCTGAAACGAAGCAGACTGGAATCAGATGGCCTTCGCGCAGCGCCGCCTCGAACGGCGCGTGCAGTTGCTCCGGCGAGATCTCCCCCTGTTCCAGATACAGCGCCATCAACTCTTCGTCGACTTCGACGACCTGATCGACGAGCGCGCTGTGCGCCTGTGCGACTGAAGAAAAGTCGGAGTCTCCGGCCGGATTGAAAAAGCAGTCGACCACGCGCTTGCCCGCATCGGCCGGGAGATTGATCGGCAAACATTCCTTGCCGAACGTGGCCTGAATTTTTTCGAGCAAAGCGGGCAGGTCGACGTTTTCGGCGTCGATCTTGCTGACGACGATAATCCTGCACAACCTGCGCTTCGCCGCCCACTGCATCATGCGGCTGGTGATCATTTCGATGCCGTTCGAGGCGTTGATGACGATTGCCGCGGTTTCGACTGCCGGCAACGCACTGATCGCCTGTCCCATGAAATCCGGATAGCCGGGTGTGTCGATCAAGTGGATCTGAGTACCTGCGCGATCGAAACTGGCGATTGCGGCGTTCAGCGAATGCTGGTGCGTGCGTTCGAGC
This sequence comes from Burkholderiales bacterium, assembly GCA_041747355.1. Taxonomy (GTDB): domain Bacteria; phylum Pseudomonadota; class Gammaproteobacteria; order Burkholderiales; family JACMKV01; genus JACMKV01. The sequence continues at coordinate 840 of JBGTFJ010000347.1, read as the reverse complement.
GGATCGTAATCGCATACCGTGGTGCCGCGCTCGAGGCTGCCGATTGCGTTGATCGCGCCGGCTTTGAAAAGCAGCGCCTCAGCCAGGCTCGTCTTACCGCTGCCGCCGTGGCCGACCAGGGCGAGCGTGCGTATCGCTTCAGTAGATGACATGGCCCGCTCCTCGCGAATGTCAGGTTTCAGGTTTCAGCGAATGTCCGGTTTCAGTATAGGTAGCAGAGCGTGGCTGGGCAAGCCGCACCCCCGTTGCTTTGCATCGCGGGCACGCCGCGTTACGATGCCGATTTTCCGCACAACAATATGGACGAACCGGAAATTGTCATCGGCCTGGTGACGATCAGCGATCGCGCATCGCAAGGCGTGTATGAAGATCAGGGCATCCCGGCGCTGATGGCCTGGTTGCAGCCGGTGCTCGCGACGCGCTGGAAAGCGGCGACTCGAATCATTCCGGACGAACGCGCGGCCATCGAGGCGACGCTGTGCGAGTTGGCGGATGAGATCGGTTGCCCGCTCGTGCTGACCACAGGCGGCACCGGCCCGGCGCCGCGGGATGTGACGCCGGAAGCGACGGTGGCGGTTGCCGACCGCGAACTGCCCGGCTTCGGCGAGTTGATGCGCGCGGTCAGCCTGAAATACGTTCCGACAGCCATCCTGTCGCGCCAGGTCGGCGCCGTTCGCGGCAAAACGCTGATATTGAACCTGCCGGGCCAGCCCAAGGCGATCAGGGAAACGCTGGATGGCGTGTTCGCCGCAGTCCCCTATTGCATCGACCTGATCGGCGGCCCTTATATCGAGACTGACGAGGCCAGGGTAAAAGCGTTCAGGCCGAAGTCGGCGCTGC
>JBGTFJ010000346.1:0-2066 GCA_041747355.1 Burkholderiales bacterium | reverse complement strand
TTTGGCCTGTACGGTCTTACCCGTCTTCAACTGATAAAGCGACCGCGCTTCCTTGGCGTTGCGTAGATATCTGATTGCCTCCGGGTCGTGCACGTGCAGGCGCGCAAGTAACCCCGCCACAGTATCGCCCCGCTCAAAGCGCTCTTCACGCCAGAATTCTTCGCTGCCTTGGTCCACGACCATAGTTTCCGGCAGGTTCAGGCTCTTGATAACCGTATGCACCTCCACCTGATCCACTGGTGTGTTGGGCGCGATCCCGAAAGCGGCGACAACTCCAAAAAGAGGCAGGCCCACCAGTACCGCGAGTCCGTAATGCCGCACGCTTCTTTGATGAAGTGGTGAAGGTTTGTGCGCTAAAATCGCGTTTTTTCGATTAAACATCGCCGAAAGGGGTATAAGAATAGCTTGAATCAATATGAGCTTAGCAGACTTTCAAGACTCCGCAAACCCTAAACACTTGATTCCGCATTATGAAATCTGAAAACTCCAATAGTCCTGGCCAACAAGTCGACCTCATAAAGCGCGGCGCAAACGAGCTTATGGTCGAGGCAGAATTCAGGCAAAAAATTGGTGCCGGCCATCCCTTGCGGGTCAAAGCAGGTTTCGATCCGACGGCGCCCGATCTGCATCTTGGCCATACCGTTTTGTTGAACAAGCTGCGGCAATTCCAGGAACATGGCCACAAGGTTTTTTTCCTGATCGGCGATTTCACCGGAATGATCGGCGATCCGAGCGGCAAAAACACGACACGCCCGCCCTTGTCTCGCGAGCAGGTTGCGGAAAATGCCAAATCCTACCGGGAGCAGGTATTCAAGATCCTTCATGCGGAGCGCACCGAAGTCGTTTTCAATTCCAGCTGGATGAACGCGATGACTGCGGCCGATATCATCCGACTGGCCGGCACTTACACTGTCGCGCGCATGCTGGAACGCGATGATTTCGGCAAGCGCTACAAAAACAATCAAGCGATTGCGATTCACGAATTCCTTTACCCGCTGATCCAGGGCTACGACTCGGTCGCTCTGAAAAGCGATATCGAGCTCGGCGGCACCGACCAGAAATTCAACCTGTTGATGGGCCGCGAGCTGCAGAAGCACTTTGGACAACCGCCGCAATGCATATTGACCATGCCACTGCTGGAAGGCCTGGATGGCGTCAACAAAATGTCCAAGTCGCTCGGTAACTATGTCGGCATCAGCGAAGCGCCCGAACAGATTTTCGGCAAGCTGATGTCGATCTCGGATGAGCTGATGTGGCGCTACATCGAACTCTTGTCATTCGAATCCACGGAAACCATAGGCGCGTGGAAATCCGCGGTCGACGCCGGACAAAACCCGCGGGACATCAAAGTGCGCTTCGCGCAGGAAATCGTCGCACGTTTTCATGACCGCAAAGCCGCCGAAACAGCTTCTACCGATTTCGAAGCGCGCTTCAGACAAAATGCTATTCCCGACGATCTCGCCGAGTTTACGCTTTCGACACAGGGCGGCGAACTCCCGCTCAGCCAGGTATTGAAGCAGGCCGGTCTGACCGCGAGCACTTCGGAAGCCATGCGAATGATCGCGCAAGGCGGCGTCAAAATAGACGGCCAGAAAGTAGCGGATCAGACTCTGAAGCTCCTCTCGGGCGCCAATGCGGTGGTTCAGGTGGGGAAACGCAAATTTGCCAAGGTTAGGCTAACTTAGTTTAGAGCGGCATGGCGTGAAACCGTTGACCTTCGCCGTATTGCGGCTGCTGACCGATGGCGAGGTCCATTCCGGGGAAAAACTCGCTCGCCAGCTTGGTGTATCACGCGCAAGCATCTGGCAGGCCGTCCAGTCGCTGGATCGTATTGGCGTAACGCTGCATGCGGTCCGGGGGCGTGGTTACCGCATTCTGCAAAAACTCGAATGGCTAGCCCCGGCTTACCTCAGAAACGAGATAAGGCATGCAGCCCGCGAAATCGATCTGCAGCTCGTCGACAGCATCGATTCGACGAACAGCGAATTGCTGCGACGACTGCATGATGGCCGCGCGACGCATGGCAGCGTGCTCGCCGCCGAATGGCAAAGCGGCGGCCGCGGACG
>JBGTFJ010000345.1:0-4932 GCA_041747355.1 Burkholderiales bacterium | reverse complement strand
AGCGCGTGTGGCCGGATCCCGTATTGCCGGGCAGCCTGTTCGGAGCGCTCAGGTAGACCCGATCCACGCCGGCGGTTACCGGGCCGGTCGTACTGGTAAAGCCGAAGTCGCTCGATCAGCGCGATTAGCCGGTTTGAGTATTCCGTTGACGTGGCGTAGCCGGCCGACTGTAGCCCCCGAGCCCAGCTCTTGTAATCGGTCCGGTCGAGGTTGAAAGGAAGCCGTAGCGGTAGGAACTGCGCGGGTCGCGTATAAAATCGCCGTGGTCGGCATAGCTTTCGGCGACGTTGTTGTAGCGGCGGAAGCAGGATTCGACGAGGGAGCCTGTGGAGTCGCGGTCATCGTCTTTTTTCCGGAAGGTCGCGCCAGTCCACTGATTAGTACACTTGATGCCGAAGTGGTTGTTGGCCTTTCGCGCCACTTCGCTCAATCCCGAACCGCTTTCCAGCAGGGCTTGGGCCAGGATGATACTGGCCGGGATCCCGCTCCGGTTCATTTCGACGACAGCGACTTCGTTGTACTTTTGGATGTAATCCAGTTGGGCCGCACGGGAGTTGGATTTGTATTCCACGGGGCTCCGGAACAGCCCGCATCCGGTGGCCAGGAGAATGACGGGGAGAAAAAGCGCTGCTTGCTTCATAGAAACACTGTTTGGTAAACCGGGCTAAAAGGTAGATGGTTCCGTTTCTCCCGGCTTTATTTTACCCGCAGGCGTTGACCGATTGTTACGGTGTACGAAGCGCCAAGGCCAGTCCGAAGGGCCGGGAAGTAATAGATTTTTTGTCGACCGATGTTTTATTTCAGGGCTAGGCCTTTGGCTAAGCGCTAAGCAGCCTAATCTATATCCTTTCTGATGCCTGATTGCAATTTTCCGCATACCACGCGAGATAACGTGCCGTGGCGTCGGCGACCGTGATAGGCGCATTTAGGCCCGGGTTCTTCGCCCGCCGCCATATTCCATCGCGGCTTCTCGGGCCAGCGCTTGCGCTTCGAAGTAATCAGCGACCTCGCGCCCGTCGCTGTCCCGATGATCGTCGGCAATCGCAAGCTGCCGGATGTGGTAGCGCTCGCCCGCGCGACGCCGGCAATACCAGGTTCCGCCTTTCTCGCCCTTGCGGTATCCTAGCAACGCCTTATCTATCGGCTGCCAGAGGGGTTCGTTTCTAACCGGGAGTTTGCGTCTTTGTTTCCAGCTTCGAATTCCGCGCCGCGCGTGCCAATGTGTTAGCAAATCCACGAGAGTTTACAAACGTCTACTCTAAGACTCTTTCGCAGCGGTAACACGAGTTCGAATCTCGTTGGGGACGCCACGAGCATCAAGTGTTTCTCAAGCGCCTCTGGTTCTTGCGCTGGATAACTGCCGCTGCCTGACAAGCATTCCATCGGCGCCGTATCGTTGTTTCAGAAGTTGTAGTTACGTGTTTCATTAACGCCTGAAGGTGCTCCAACAGACGTCCGTCCCACAGAGTGAAACGGGAAGTCGGTGCGACAGGCGAAAAGCCCAAGTCAATGCCGACGCTGCCCTCGCAACGGTAAGTGAGTCAAGGCCGGCACACGCCACTGTGCAACGCACGGGAAGGCGTCGGTTACGGGATGTCTCCGCGACATCCCCGCTCACCAGCCCGGAGACCGGCCTTCAGGCAATCGACAACCAATGTTGCGGAGGGCGACATCATGTGGTTTGCCTGTGCTCGTGTCCCGTTTGTTCGTCTCGATTCCATTTCACGTTGTCTGACAGGTGTCTTTGGCTTACTGGCGATTGCGCAACCATTGCAAGCGCAGGAAAGGCCTGTCGTGTCACTCCCGGAGACCGTCGTAACTGCATCACGTATTCGCCAGAATTTGTCCGACACGCTGCAGCCGGCCACGGTCATCGATGGAGAAGACATCGTGCGCAGTGGTCAGCAAACGCTTCCCGAGTTGCTGCAAAGCCTGGGCGGTGTGGAGATTACGAGTAGCGGTGGCGCCGGTCAATCGAGCGGCGCATTCATTCGCGGCGCGAACAGCGATCACACGCTGGTGCTCGTCGATGGCTTGCGCATCAATTCGGCAACTGCCGGCACGACCGCGTTCGAGCATATACCGATCGATCAGATCGCCCGCATCGAGATCGTTTCGGGTCCGCTCAGCAGCCTTTATGGTTCGGATGCGATCGGCGGAGTCATTCAGATTTTTACCAAAAGCGGCGACCGCGCTCCGAAGGCCAGCGCATCGGCTGGTTATGGCAGCTACCGTACGCGTAGCGTCGATGGTTCTTTCAGCGGCAGCGTGAAGGACACCGATTTTAGCTTAGCCGCTGGATACTACGAAACGGATGGCATCGATGCTACCAAGCCAACTATCCCGTTCGCCCAGCACAACGATGACCGTGATGGCTATCGCAACGCCAATGTTTCGGCCAGGCTCGCGCACCGTTTCGACACCGATAACAGCGTCGGCCTCACGGCGTTTCACAGCGATGGCAGAACCGAATTCGACAATGGCCAGACTACGCGTGACGTAAACAATCAAAGCCTGAGCGCTTATTCGATCTACAGCCAGAATCGATTCACATCGTTCTGGCAGAGCCTGGTGCGTCTCGGCACGGGCCGCGACGAGGCAGTGTTCAAGGGCGCTTTTCCGGCTGAATTCCGCACCGATCAGGATCAGGCAAGCTGGCAAAATACGTTCGCAGTTATCGGCGGATCGTTGATTGCGGGAGCCGAGTATCGGCGCGAAGAGGTGAGCGGCGATACGATTTTCATCCAGACCCGGCGCAATATCCGCTCTCCTTTCGCGGGCTACCGCGGGGTCTACGGGAACCACGGCATCCAGCTCAATGCGCGGCACGACGACTACTCCGACTTCGGCGGCCGCACGACCGGATCGATCGGCTACGGATATCGCCTGACCGACGCGGTGCGCTTGCGTGCCGCTACCGGCACCGCCTTTCACGCGCCGACATTCAACGATCTTTATTTTCCGGCCGATCCGACATTCGGCGGCGGCGGCAATCCCGATCTGGAACCGGAACGATCGCGCAGCCGCGAACTCGGCGTCGATTATCAGCGCGGCGCGCAGCGTCTCGCAGCGACCTATTTCGATAATCGCATTTCCGATCTGATCGTTTTCGATCTCGCTACCTTTACGCCGCAAAATCTCGATAGCGCGCGCATTCGCGGCGGCGAATTCTCTTACAACGGCATAGTGCTCGGCACCGAGTTGCGCGCGAAGTTTACGGCCCAGAATCCGGAGAACGCCGCGACTGGTTTGCAGTTACAGCGACGCGCCAAACAGCACGGCAGCGTCGCCGCATCGCGTGCTTTCGGAGCATGGAAATTCGGTGCGGAAGTGGTAGCGAGTGCGAAGCGCTTCGATTCGAACAGCGAAGACCCGGCGACGCGGCTGGGCGGCTATGCGCTGCTCAATCTATACGTCGCGCGCAGATTTTCGCCCGAGTGGGCAGTCGATGTGCGCTGGAACAATGTTACAGATCGCGATTACGAACTCGCGCAGTATTTCAATACACCCGGCAGCAATGTATTCGCAAGTTTGCGCTGGACGCCAGCCCGGTGACGTTGTTTCTTGATCATTACCAGGAACCGATTGATTTCGGGTTCAGAGAAATCAGGAGCTGATCGTGACGCGCGCTTTTCGAATCTGGTTTGTGTTGTTTGCTTTCGCCAGCGTCGCATTACTGGTCGCGTTGTCAGTCGGGACGGTGCGCATCCCAACCCTCGATGTGATGCATCTGCTGTTCCGTTCGGATGATACGGTCGCCTCCGAGATCCTTCATCGGCTGCGGTTGCCGCGTGCAGTCGCTGCATTCGCAACCGGTGGGCTGCTTGCCCTGGCCGGTGCGCTGATGCAGGTACTGCTGCGTAATCCGTTGGCCGATCCCTACATACTCGGGCTGTCCGGAGGCGCCGCCGCCGCTGCGCTGGTTGCGATGATGGTCGGCCTCGACGCCGTGCTGGTCAGCCTGAGTGCGTTCGCCGGTGCGTCGTTATCGGTCGTTCTCGTGTTCGCGTTTGCGCGTCGCGATCTCGGACAATTGCACGCGGCCGCCGATGCGACGCCGCGACTGCTCCTGACGGGCGTGGTGCTGGCCTCCGGCTGGTCGGCGATCGTTACGCTGATCCTGACCATAGCGCCCGAAGGCAGGTTGCGCGGCATGCTGTTCTGGTTGATCGGCGATCTCGGCGGCGCCGATTCCTATGCGCTCGCGATCGGCGGTCTCGTCATTGCGATCGTCGCCATCTACCCGTTCACGCGCGAATTGAACGTGATGCTGCAGGGGCAGACGATAGCGCACAGTCTCGGTGTGCCGGTGGTGCGCGTGCGCCGTCAGATCTATCTGGTCGCATCGCTGGCCACGGCGCTTGCGGTGACGACGGCGGGCGCGATCGGTTTCGTCGGTCTTATCGTGCCGCATGCGCTGCGGCTCGTCATCGGCAACGATCAACGCGTGCTTTTGCCAGCTTCCGTACTCGCCGGCGGCACCTTCCTGCTGTTTGCCGACACTGCGGCGCGCACCATGATCGAGCCGCAGCAACTGCCGGTCGGCGTCGTGACCGCGTTGATCGGTGTCCCGGCGTTTCTCTATCTGCTGATGCGTAACCGCGCATGAATAACGTAGACAGCGCGGTTGCAGCTCCGCTGCTCGAAGTCCGCGACCTGTGCCTGCGCATCGCACATCGCACGCTGATCGAGAGCCTGTCGCTCCGTGTGAACGCGGGAGAGCTGTGGTGCGTGCTCGGTGCGAACGGCGCCGGCAAAACGTTACTTCTGCAGACACTGGTGGGGCTGCGCGACGCGCATGGCGGGTCGATTTCTCTCGCCGGCAGACCGCTTGGCACATGGCAGCCAATGGAGGCGGCGCGCATTCGCGGCTTCCTGCCGCAAAACCTTCCCGAAGTATTCGCGGCGACTGCGCTGGAAACGACAATGATG
>JBGTFJ010000344.1:0-5679 GCA_041747355.1 Burkholderiales bacterium | reverse complement strand
CGGTTATCGAACCATCGTTGCGCTGCATACGCCGTTTCTTGAAAGAGAAGGGCAGCGCCACGCGTTGGCTGCTGGTATGCAGGTCAGTGCTGAGATTAATCTCGGTAGCCGCACTGTGCTGGAATATTTACTTTCACCAGTGCGGAAAACCGTCCATGAGGCGGGGCGGGAGCGGTAGAAAGCCTGGTTGAAAATTAACCTGGCGAAGGTCTTCTTCGGTCATTAGCGCTTCGACCTCGTTGCTACGCCTCTCCCTTAAACCGTCAAAAAAGCTCACCTACGTTTGATTGCCGCACTGAGCAACGTCGCTGTTGCGTCGGCTTTCAGCGCTTTGGTTGATTGCCGTACCCCTTACGCTCGCAATTGCCGTGTGCGCGATGATCACGGTTAGACGGGATGCGCTGTTCGCCGATTCGCGATCGATCAGCGCTGATAGAACTCGATGGCGATTGTTCATGCGCGGTGCAACTCGAAACCTGCGAGTGGCGAAGACCTGATATGTTTCTGCGGCGCGCGGCCGCCGATTTGGAGATGCCGCCGTGGTAAAATTGACCCATGAAAGTTTTTGGTTTCGCCGGCTACTCCGGCAGCGGCAAGACGACGCTGATCGAGAAATTGATTCCGCGCTTCGTGCTTGAAGGCCTGAAAGTCTCGCTGATCAAGCACGCGCATCACGATTTCGATATCGATCGACCCGGCAAGGATTCGTATCGCCATCGCGAAGCCGGCGCCTATGAAGTGCTGCTGACGGCGAGCCGGCGCTGGGTGCTGATGCACGAATTACGCGGGGAAACCGAGCCCGATCTCGACCAGCAACTGAAGCTTCTTGCGCCTTGCGATCTGGTGTTGATCGAAGGTTTCAAGCACGCGCCGATTCCCAAGCTTGAAGTTCATCGCGGCGAAACCGCGCGGCCGCTGTTATTCCCCGAAGACCAAAATATCGTCGCCATCGCGAGCGACATTCGGCTCCCAACCGAGTTGCCGCAATTCGCGCTCGAAGATGCCGACGAGATCGTGGCTTTTATTCTGCATTTTCTCGAACTCCGGGTCTCAAAACTCGCCGTCGAAGCGGGGCGCGCGACATGGTGACTTTGCTGTATTTCGCACGCCTGCGCGAAGTGCTCGATGTCGCGTCCGAGCGCATTGCGCTGCCGGTCACGGTCGACAGCACGGAACAACTGATCGCGTGGCTGCGGCAACGCGGCGAAACGTGGCAGCGCGAATTCGCGCCGGGCAAAAACTTTCGCATCGCCGTCAATCAGCAGATGGCCGAAGCGAACACGAGCGTCAAGGACGGCGACGAAATCGCGTTATTCCCGCCGGTCACGGGAGGTTGAGTTGCCGGTGGGCGTACAAACCGAAGATTTCGACATCGGCGCGGAGATCGCGCGGCTGCGTTCAGGCAATCCAAAAATCGGCGCGATCGCTTCGTTCATTGGCCTGGTGCGCGACGTCAATGATGGCGATGCCGTGCGCGGGATGACGCTCGAACATTATCCGGGCATGACCGAAACAGCGCTGAGCGCGATACTCGACGAAGCGAAAGCGCGCTGGGAAGTCATCGATGCGATCATCATCCATCGCATCGGCACGCTCAAGCCGACCGATCAGATCGTTCTCGTGATCGTCGCGAGCTCGCATCGCACTGAAGCGTTCGCGGCGTGCGAATTTGTGATGGACTTCCTGAAAACGAGCGCGCCGTTTTGGAAAAAAGAACTAACCGGGCAGGGCGCGCGCTGGGTGGAGGCGCGCGAAAGCGATGACGCCGCCGCGCTGCGCTGGAAAAAGTCGAAAGGCAGTTGAAGGCCGAGCGGCCGAATTTAGTCTTATCCGTGTTTCCCCGAACGACAAACTTCGCAACTACGTTCGATTGTTGCCGTTCTGTTTCTTCTTGCCAACCGAACGCGGCGGGATTACGACTCTGAACCCTCGTCAGCGCTGCATGTATCGAAAGTCGCGCCCTCCGCGGGCTCGGCGCGAGTCAACCCATAAAATCTTAGCCAAACGCCTGAGCAGGTGCATGAAATATATGCACTGCCCACATATTGGGGCCGCACACTTTGAAGGTGGGCCGGAAGGCGTTATATTTATCTGCACATAACGCGAGTACGGCGGTCATGGCAGTTATTCTCGTGCGGGGGACGGGGGACGTCGGTTCGGCGGTTGCTCACGCCCTTTTCCTCGCTGGTCATGCCGTCCTCCTGCATGATCGTCCCCGTTCGGCGCACTCGCGCCGGGGTATGGCATTCACCGATGCTCTATACGCAGGACAAGCAGGACTTGAGGGGGTACTGGCGAAGCGGGCTCGAACGCTGGAGGACGCCGTACAGATGCTGCGCTGTAAGCGCGCTGTCCCCGTCCTCGATAGCTCATTCGAGGACGCGCTCTCCGCAGCGAAGCCGCAAGTGCTGGTGGACGCCCGCATGCGAAAACGCGAAGTGCCGGAACGGCAGCGAGGGCTTGCCCCACTTACCATTGGTCTCGGCCCCAACTTCATCGCGGGCGACACCGTTGACGTGGTCGTTGAGACTGCCTGGGGTGAGCGGTTAGGCGCGCTGATTCGAGACGGAAACGCCCTCGCGCTCGCCGGCGACCCGCGTCCGTTGGGCGGGTATGGGCGCGAGCGTTTCATCTATGCCCCCAAGGCGGGGGTGTTTCGGACAAGTCTTCAGATTGGCGCCGAAGTGCGTGGTGGCGACATCGTGGGCTCCATAGAGGAGATTGACCTTCGGGCACCGCTTTCGGGTCGCCTGCGGGGCTTGGCGCAGAACGGCGCGCGCATTGAGGTGCGAAACAAGATCGTAGAAGTCGATCCACGCCGTGACGCCGCAGTTCATGGCCTTGGAGAGCGACCGCGGAGGATCGCTGAAGGCGTGCTGTCGGCCCTGTCGCTAGCGCCCTGCGCAGCGCCAGTCTGGGCTCAACGCCTCCAGTCATTTACGGTAGGAATGCTCATCGCTGTCCTGGCCGGACTTATCGGCCTGGGCGGCGCAGAATTCAGACTTCCGGCGCTCGTCGCTCTGTTCGGGTTGGCTTTGCGCCCTGCCATCGTGATGAACGTTGCAGTAGGCCTCGTCACAGTGCTTTGCGCACTTGCATTCCGGATCGCAATCCAGGGCGAAACCGCTTTTGTCGTGCACTGGCTACCGGCAGTAATCATGCTCGCGGGTTCGCTCGTTGGCGCGTGGTTTGGGGCGGGGTTTGTTTCGACCCTTAACATGCGTACTCTCAACCAAACAGTCTCGGCACTCCTGATAGTGCTCGCCTTCATTATCATGGGACACGCCTGGTTCGTTGCTGCGCCCGTTGCCGTGCAGGATATTGGGGTCGGCCTTGGCGCACTTGGCTTCGTTACCGGCGTGGCAATTGGAGTAATCGCGGGTGTGCTGGGGATTGCCGGTGGCGAACTTCTAATTCCGGCGCTCGTGCTCATTTACAGCATCGACGTGCATCTTGCCGGCACGCTATCGCTCGCAATCAGTTTACCCACCCTCATGCTTGCGCTGTTGCGATTCCAGCGCACCGCTCACAGGACTGCTCTGACGACTCACGGCGCTCTCATCGGCTGGATGGCGGCAGGCTCGGTGCTCGGTGCTTTCGTTGGGACAGCTCTTCTCGGCCATGTTTCGTCAACCGTCTTAAGCTTTGTGATGGGTGCTGTGCTGTTGGTCTCCGCAATGCGGGTTTTTCGTCTTTAGGCGACTGGTGGCTGGTTCACGTCCGATTCTCAAACCGACGGTTCGCAACCGCTTTGCCTGGGCTATTGGCCCGGGCAAAGCGGACCTGCTCGAAGCCATCGCCGATACCGGATCCATTTCCGCCGCCGCCCGGCAGACTGGTATGTCGTATCGCCGCGCCTGGCTGCTGATGGATGCGATGAATCGATCGTTCAAGCAACCGCTCGTGGATACCGCCACCGGAGGCAAGGGCGGCGGTGGCTCACAGATCACCGATTTCGGCCGGGATGTTTTGCGCCGGTACCGCGGAATGGAAGTCAAGGCCGCGGCCAGCATCGACACCGAGATGGCGGCGCTGATGAAACTCATGTCGGCGTATCCGCCCGATAAATTCTCTTAGCAGCCTCGGCATTGCCGTTCTTATTTACGAAACTGCGTTGTTCGTTATATAAACGGGTATACAACGACTAATGGAGGCATGATTGAAATATCCAGTCGCGAAAATTGCCCGCGCAAGACCACGCTATTTTTTGCTGTTTCTGTTTCTTGTTTTTGCCTCGTCGGCCGGACTGCGCGCACATGCCGAAAATTTAACCGTGTTTGCCGCGGCAAGCTTGAAGGATGCGCTGGCCGAAGCGGTCCAGACCCATGAAAAAGAGAGCGGGAACAAGGTCACGGTTTCGCTCGGCGCGAGTTCGGCTCTTGCCAAACAAATTGAGAACGGCGCGCCGGCCGATGTCTTTATCTCGGCCGATCTCGACTGGATGGATTATCTGCAAGCACGCAAGCTCATCGTTGAACCGAGTCGGGTCAACGTGCTGCGTAACACGCTGGTTTTGATCGCGCCCGCCGACAGCACGGCGAAACTTTCGCTTCAGCCTAACTTTTCCCTGGCCGAAGCCATGGGCGACGGGCATCTGGCGATGGCGAATCCCGAACATGTGCCTGCCGGAAAGTACGGTCGCGCGGCGCTTGAGTCGCTCGGCGTGTGGGCATCGGTGCAAAAGAAAGTTGCCGCGACAGAAAACGTCAGAGCGGCATTGGCGCTGGTTGCGCGCGGGGAGGCGCCGTTTGGCATCGTCTATCTGACCGACGCGAAGGCTGAGCCGAAGGTTAAAGTGGTCGGCGAATTTCCGCCGGATAGCCACGAGCCTATTGTTTACCCGGCGGCGCTCATCGCCGCGAGAAAGAATTCGGCGGCAAGTTCTTTCCTCAAGTATTTGAAGTCGCCGCAGGCGCAGAAGATTTTTCAAAGCCACGGTTTCGCTGTCGCGAAATAAGAAGGTGGGCTCGGCAACACGAAAATCCCGTGCCGGCAACAATTTCATCATTTTTCCGCTTCAACGGAATGACGGCACACGCGAGCGGTTGGTGGTTCGCTTCACCCTGAATTCACCTTCCCCCGTATAGTAGGCGCTCCAGTGGCAACGGGTTGCGCCATTTGCGCCGAATATCAGAATGCTGACCGCGGAAGAACTTGAAGCGCTGGGCTTGAGCCTGCGCGTCGCGTTTTGGAGCGTCGCCGTCTCCCTGCCGATCGCGATCGCAACTGCGTTAATGCTTGCGCGCGCCGATTTCCCGGGCAAAAGCGTCGTCGATGCGTTCTTGCATCTGCCGCTGGTGTTGCCGCCAGTCGTCATCGGTTATTTTTTGCTTCTGCTGTTCGGCCGCCGGGGGTGGATCGGCGCATGGCTCGAACAAACCTTTGGCATCGTCGTCGCGTTCCGCTGGACGGGTGCTGCGATTGCGTCGGGGATCATGGGGTTTCCGCTGATGGTGCGAGCGATCCGGCTTTCGCTCGAAGCCATCGACCGCAAGCTTGAAGCCGCGGCGAGCACGCTCGGCGCCAATCGCTGGCTGGTTTTCCTGACAGTGACGTTGCCGTTATGCCTTCCTGGAATCATCACAGGTATGGTGCTGTCATTCGCGCGCAGCCTCGGAGAATTCGGCGCGACCATCACCTTCGTTTCGAATATTCCAGGCGAGACGCGCACATTGCCGA
>JBGTFJ010000343.1:0-6340 GCA_041747355.1 Burkholderiales bacterium | reverse complement strand
CGCCGCCGCTTCGACCCTGCGACCGCCGGTATGCGATAGCGCTGTCGTGATCAGCACGGTTTCGAATTGCCGCGATAACTCGGCGTGCAGGCCGCGCTCGCCGTGCTTCAGGGCGTGATCGACCACGGCTCCGAGCGCCGTTTGCCAATCCGGCGCCAGCTCCGCCCCGCGTTCGGCGCGCAGTTCGGCCGGCAGATCGAGCAGCTCGATGGTCTGCCCGGGCGCCATCACGGTCAGCCAGTGGCACAGGTTTTCGATTTGGCGAACGTTTCCCGGGAAATCGTGCAAGGCCAGAAACTTCAGCGCGGAGTCGGAAAAGCGTTTGGCCTCGACGCCGAGAGAGCGCGCGCTCTTCTGCAGAAAGAACCTGGCCAGGAGGCCGATATCCTCGCGCCGCTCGCGGAGCGGCGGCAGCCGCAGGCGGATGACATTCAGACGATGAAACAAATCCTCGCGGAACAGACCGAGCTTGACGCGCTGCTCGAGATCCTGATGGGTCGCGGCAATGATGCGCACGTTGGCCTTGATCGGCTGATGGCCGCCGACGCGGTAAAAATGCCCGTCCGACAAGACGCGCAAAAGCCGCGTTTGCAGGTCGGCCGGCATATCGCCGATCTCATCGAGGAACAGGGTGCCGCCGTCGGCCTGTTCGAAGCGTCCCTGCCGCATGCTTTGCGCGCCGGTGAAGGCGCCGCGTTCGTGGCCGAACAACTCGGATTCGAGCAGGTCTTTCGGAATCGCCGCGCTGTTGATCGCGATGAACGGCTGCTCGGCGCGCGGGCCGTGGCGATGCAGCGCGCGCGCGACCAGTTCCTTGCCGGTACCCGATTCACCGTTGATCAACACTGTCGAATGCGATTGCGACAAACGGCCGATGGCGCGGAACACTTCCTGCATCGCCGGCGCCTGGCCGAGTATGTCGGTGCCGGCTACCAGCGGCTCGCTGACCGTGGAAGCCTGGCGCAGGCTTTCTTCGAGGGCGCGGCGCACCAGCTCGATCGCGTGGTCGACGTCGAATGGCTTGGGCAGATATTCGTAGGCGCCGCCCTGAAACGCGGAAACGGCCGATTCGAGATCCGAATAGGCTGTCATGATGATGACCGGAATCTGCGGATGGCTGCTGCGCAGCGTTTGCAGCAGTTCAAGCCCGGAACCGCCGGGCATGCGGATGTCGCTTACGACAACCTGCGGCGCTGAAATGGCCAGCGCATCGCGCGCTTCCTGCGCCGAGGCGAACGTTCTGAACGCGATGCTTTCGCGCGTCAGCGCTTTTTCAAACACCCATCGTATCGAGCGATCATCGTCGATAACCCAGACCGATTTCACGTGGCTTTCGAGTGCAATCATGTGATTCGTTTCGGTTCTCCGTTTTCCGTCAGCGGCAGCATGATGGTGAAACAGGTTGAACCTGCAGCGCTGTCGAATGCGATCGTGCCGTGGTGCTGGCTGATAAAAGTCTGCGCGACGGTGAGCCCGAGGCCGCTGCCACCTTCGCGCCCGGATACCAATGGATCGAAAATCCGGTCGCGAATCGCTTCCGGTATGCCGGGGCCATCGTCGATTATCTGCAGCGAGAGCGCGTGGCGATAACGTATGCGCGCCAGCGTGATCTGGCGGATCACGCGGCTGCGCAGGGTAATGGTTCCGGCGCCGGCGACCGCCTGCGCCGCATTGCGCGCGATATTCAAAAGCGCCTGGATGATCTGCTCTGGATCGCACAGCAGCGGCGGAATGCTGATGTCGTAATCGCGGACGATGCGAATGCGCTCCGGCGACTCCGCCAGGATCAGGCTGCGCACGCGTTCGAGCGCTTCGTGAATATTGAACTCGACAAGTTGCGGCGGCCGGTGCGGCGCAAGCAATCTATCCATCAGCGCCTGCAGGCGATCCGACTCCTTGATGATGACCTGCGTGTACTCGCGCAATTGCGGGCGACCGAGCTCGCGTTCGAGCAACTGCGCCGCGCCGCGAATGCCGCCAAGCGGATTTTTGATCTCATGCGCGAGGTTGCGCATCAAGTCCCGGTTGGACTGGCTTTGATCGAGCAGGCGTTCCTCACGGGCGATTTTAAGCTGCTGGGCGATAGGGCGAAACTCGCCGAGCAGGCCGCGACCATTCCCAGCCCCGCCCATACGCTGCTCCAAATTCGCATGCTTATCCTCGTTCGCGTACCAATGCGGCAGCTCGAAAGGCGTGAAAGTGCAACTCAGATGGAGCAGCGAACGGTTGGCAAGACCGAGCGTGAGATCATGCTCGGTAAAACTGCAATCCTCGGTTCGCGCATTCAGGATGATCGCGGCGAGCGCGCCGTCGTACGGGAAAACCTGCTCGATGCGCTGGCCGACGATGCTTTTGCAGCTGACTTCGAACAGAGTTTCCGCAGCCGGATTCGCGTAGCGGATGATAAGGTCGTTATCCAGCAGCACGACTGCCGTGGAAAGTGCTTCGAGGCCGGGGAAAAAAGCGGAGGCTACGGCAGGCTGCATAGGCTGAGATCGGAGGTCCTCTCAGCCTTGCAGCAAGAAGCAATCCATTGAATGTTGCTCGAGAGAGAAGTTCCGAAAACGGGCGGCGCCCACGACCGCCCATTTCGGATGTGGCATGCAAAGCTATTTGATGTTCGCGATCTCCTGTCTCAGCGCCGCGACATTTTTCTCGTGCAGGCCGACGTTGTCCTTCAACTCCTGAATGCGGTCGATATACTTCTGGTAGTTCTTTTCGTTGCCCAGCCGGACGGCTTCGCCTTCGGTCAGGGCCTGCTGCGAGTCCGCGAGCAGTTTTTCTTCGAGCACAAGCTCCGATTCGAGAATTCTCCGTCGCGCTTCATCGCGCTTTTTTTGCGTATCGCCATCGACGTTGGGCAGGCCTGGAACGTTAGCATCGTTCGGCGCAACCTTGGCCTGGCGGGCAGCGCCTGCGGGCGGCGCGGGTGGCGGTTCGAAGCACTGGATCTTTTTGGCGCCCTTGATCGCAACATTGGAATACGTAACTTTGCCCGACGCGTCCTCGTACTTGCAGGTCTCCGCGGCAACAGATCCAGCCGATAAAATGCCGGTGACCGCCGCCGCGATGAGCAGAATCAAAGAATCGCTTTTCATAGTTGGCTCCCGTTAAGTCGTGAGCCTGCAACGGTCAATGCCTCGGGGCATTGAAGTCAGAGGCCGAACGAGTCTAAGCCACACGTCAAGGCTTGGCAATTGAGCGCCGACGACCGGCTGTCATGTATCAGGAAGCGGATAAATCGACGTGGTCGCGCTCCTCCTTTGAAAAAAGGGGAGAGCAAAGCCGGGAGCCGAGAGGAGAGCGGAGCGGGGCGTAAGATGGTTCGCGCCCGCGATGCACCGTAAATCCCCTGCCGCCCCTTTTCAAAGGGGGTTACCAAAGAAAAAGGCGCGATGACCATCCCGCCTTTTTTATGCTCCAACTTCCGAACAACCGATTACAAGCTGTAGTACATCGCGAATTCGATCGGGTGGGTGGTCATCATGAACTGGGTCAACTCCTCGTTTTTCAGTTCGAGATAGCCGTCGATCATGTCGTCCGAAAACACGCCGCCGCGGGTCAGGAACTCGCGATCCTGATCGAGGCATTCGAGGGCCTGCTGCAGCGACGAGCAGACATGCGGGATCGCTTTCGCTTCTTCGGGGGGCAGGTCATACAGATTTTTGTCGATCGGGTCGCCCGGATGAGTCTTGTTCTGGATGCCGTCGAGTCCGGCCATCATCATCGCCGTGAAGGCGAAATAAGGATTGGCGGTCGGATCCGGGAAGCGCACTTCGACGCGGCGCGCCATCGGATTGCACACGTATGGGATACGGCAGGCGGCCGAGCGGTTGCGCGCGGAATAGGCGAGATTGATCGGCGCTTCGAAACCCGGCACCAGGCGCTTGTACGAATTGGTGCCCGGGTTGGTGATCGCATTCAGCGCCCTCGCGTGCTTGATGATGCCGCCGATGTAAAACAGGGCAAGTTCCGACAAGCCGGCGTAACCGTTCCCGGAAAACAGATTCTTGCTGCCTTTCCACAGCGATTGGTGCACGTGCATGCCCGAGCCGTTGTCGCCGACAATCGGCTTCGGCATGAAAGTGGCGGTCTTGCCGTAGGCGTGGGCGACGTTGTGCACGACGTATTTCAGCCGCTGCATGGCATCGGCGCGTTTGACCAGCGTGCCGAAGCGCGTGCCGATTTCATTTTGGCCGGCGCCCCCGACCTCGTGGTGATGGACTTCGACCTCGACGCCCATTTCTTCGAGGCGGCGGCACATTTCCGAGCGGATATCCTGCAGGGAATCGACTGGCGGCACCGGAAAGTATCCGCCCTTGATGGCGGGACGGTGACCGGTGTTGCCATGCTCGAAAGATTCGCCGCTGGACCACGGCGCTTCCTCGGATTCGATCTTGACGAAACACCCCGACATATCGACATTCCAGCGCACCGAGTCGAAAATGAAAAACTCGGGCTCGGGGCCGAAATAAGCGGTATCGCCGATGCCGGTCGATTTCAGATACGCCTCGCCGCGTTTGGCGATCGAGCGCGGATCGCGATCATAGCCTTTGCCGTCGGTCGGCTCGACCACGTCGCATGTCACGAGCAGCGTGGTGTCGGCGAGAAACGGGTCGATGTAGGCCGAGTCGGGATCGGGCATCAGCAGCATGTCGGAGGCCTGTATGCCTTTCCAGCCGGCGATCGACGAACCATCGAAGGCGTGACCGTCTTCGAATTTGCTTTTGTCGAACAGCCGCGCCGGGACCGTAACGTGCTGTTCCTTGCCGCGCGTATCGGTGAAACGCAGATCGACGAATTCGACCTTCTTGTCCTTGATGATTTTCAGAACATCGGCTACCGGCATTTCCTGCTCCTTTTCTTGAGGGTCAAATAGGCGAACGACTTTCGAAGATGAGGCGAATGACTTTCGGGAAACTAAAACGGATGGCTAAGCGGCGAATTGCTTTAGCATTAAACATTCCATTGCGGAACGGGGAAAAGCGCATTCTGCCATAAGTCTTTATTGTCCGCGATTCCCGAAGCAGGGCGCGCCAAAAGAGTGCAAGCCGAGCATTCGATGCATTAACATGGTGCAGCAAGAACGAAATAGCCAGCTCAAAACGGGGGCAAAAATGGGTACCATCAGCAGCATTCTGAAAGCCGCGCAAGATCGCGCGAAAGAAATGAGTCTGCCTTACGAAGGCGCATTACTGCCGAGCGAAGCCTACGAGTTGTTACAGCACGCGCCCGGCGCCAAGCTGGTCGACGTCCGCACCCAAGCCGAGTGGGACTGGGTCGGCCGCGTTCCGGGCGCTGTCGAAATCGAGTGGATGAGTTATCCCGGCATGGTGCCAAACGACGTTTTCATGCAGGAATTGGGGCGCCAGGTCGACAAGGAATCGCTCGTCATGTTCATGTGCCGCAGTGGTGCGCGGTCACACCACGCGGCGATGGCGGCGACCGAAGCCGGCTTCCCGGATTGCTACAACGTGCTCGAAGGATTTGAAGGCGACAAGGACACCGAGCGCCATCGCAGCAGCAAAGGCGGCTGGAAAGCAGCCGGCCTGCCCTGGGTTCAAAATTAGGAGATCTCCGAGTAATCCGTTCGCCCTGAGCTTGTCGAAGGGCTTTCACGCAACTGATTATTGATTGAGTCCTCCGGAGGGATCAATCAGAGCGTCCCTGAGGGTTGCCGGCTGATTTCGCCGCCCCGGAAAAGGAGGCCGCAGCAGACTCAACCGGTCGGCCGACGGGTTCAAGATTCAACCATGCGATCAAGGCCGCGAAGCCTGTCGCAGCAGCAGCGGCACTAAAACAAATAACGGCGGATAACGGTCGAGCAGCAGGCCGCCGGAGGCAATGCCGGCACTGACGCCGGTCAGGAGGAACGTTCCCATCCAGGTGAAGCTTTCGGTCAGCATCGCAGGCTCCGCCAGCCGCGAGATCAACGTCGATTCGGCGGCAAGCGCGACCGACATCGGCGCGCAGGCAAAGATGGCGATAGTGGCGAACCAGTAAAGATTGGTAATCGGCGCGACCGCGGCAATGCCCAAAGCCATCGATATCAATGCCGCGAGAAATTGCCGGTTAACGACCGGCTGCCAGTCGCGGCTGCCGTAGACCAGCGCACCGATCGTGCTGCCGACACTCGCGAGGCCCAGGATCAAACCTGCCGCGGACGCACGATTCTGGTTAGCGGCCAGCGCCGTTACCCCCACTTCGAAGAGACCGAATGCGCCCGCATAGAGCAGCGTCGCGGCGAACAAGGCCAACAGCTGCCGATCGCGCAGCGGCCCGAGCAGGCTTCGATTCGGTTTGCGTTCGTGCAGCGTCCAACGCCGCACGGCCGCGGTCC
>JBGTFJ010000342.1:0-2029 GCA_041747355.1 Burkholderiales bacterium | reverse complement strand
GATTTGAAATGACGATGCGAACATCGGCCACGACAACCAGAGGATGGCGATGCTCATCGGCAACAGGAACAGCAATCCACCGAAAATGTCGATCCACGCCTGCGCCCGCTTTGAGCGCCGGCTGTAGAAAACATCGACGCGGACGTGGCCGTCGTGTCGATGCGTGTAACCGGCGGCGAGCAGGAAAATCGCCGCGAACAAATACCACTGGATTTCGAGAAACGCGTTCGAGCTGATGCCGAAGGCATAACGCGAAAGCGCGTTGCCGCTGCTGACCAGAACGGCGACCAGCACCAGCCAGTAACAGGCGCGGCCGATGCGCTCGTTCAGCGCGTCGATGAAGGCGGCGATGCGTAAGAGAGAGGCCAAGGGTAATCCTTGTTTTAAGAGTCGTACTCGCCAAACTGCTCTGATCCGCTATGGCGACGCCGCGCGGATTCGCGCGGTGAATTTCCACTTGGCGCGAAGCGAAATATAACCGCTTCATAGCCGGCCATACAGCGAGAACAGCGATGCCGCAACGGCAGCACGTTGCAGCCACGAGGATAAGGTAAAATCCAGCCTTTCCAGCCGGTATGAGATTTATGAAGTGCGCATTTTGCGGAGCACCCGATACGCAGGTTCTCGATTCGCGCGTCAATGAGGACGGCAACAGCATACGCCGCCGCCGTCGCTGCGCGACCTGCGAAAAGCGCTTTACGACGTACGAAACAGTCGAATTGCGCATGCCGCAGGTCGTGAAACAGGATGGCAGCCGCACCGAATTCGACGCCGAACGGTTGCGTACCGGCTTTTCCCGGGCGCTGCACAAGCGGCCGGTTGCGGCCGAAACCGTCGACAAGGCGATTCATGGCATCACGCAGAAACTGCTGGCGCTCGGCGAGCGCGAAGTCGCGTCGCGGCAGATCGGCGAAATGGTGATGCAGGAACTTTACAAGCTCGATAAAGTTGCCTACATACGCTTTGCCTCGGTCTATAAAAGTTTCCAGGACGTCGACGATTTTCACGACGCAATCAAGGCAGTGCAAAATTCGCCGAAAAGCAAGCGCCGATAGTCCGAGAATCAGCAAGAATGCCGATAACGCCTGTCGGCGTTGGCTCAGCTTCCGTTTAGAACCGCAACGATATCCGATGACCCTGTTCTATGCCCCAGCCTATTGATTACGCCATGATGTCGCGCGCCCTGCAACTCGCGGAGCGCGGCCTGTACACCGCGAGCCCGAATCCGCGCGTTGGCTGCGTGATTACGCGCGATGATCGCATCATTGGCGAAGGCTTTCACGAAAAGGCCGGCGAAGCGCATGCCGAAATCGCGGCGCTCAAAGCAGCCGGCGCCGCGGCCGAAGGCGCCACCGTGTATAGCACTCTGGAGCCATGCAATCACCAGGGTCGCACGCCGCCATGCGTCGATGCCTTGATCGAGGCGAAGATCAAGCGCGTGGTCGCGGCCATGCAGGATCCGAATCCGAATGTCGCTGGCAGCGGCTTCGAGCGATTGAAAAAAGCCGGGATCAAGGTCGAGTCTGGCGTGCTTGAACAGGAAGCGCGCGAGTTGAACATCGGCTTCATTTCGCGCATGACGCGCGGCCGCCCGTGGGTCCGCTTGAAAATCGCCGCCAGCCTCGACGGCAAGACTGCGCTCAACAACGGCGCGAGCCGCTGGATCACCGATACCAGCGCTCGGCGCGATGGTCATCATTGGCGCGCGCGTTCGTGCGTTGTGCTGACCGGCATGGGTACCGTGCGCAAGGACGATCCGGAACTGAACGTGCGCGAAGTCGAAACGACGCGCCAGCCGCTGCGCGTGATCATCGACAGCAAGTTGCAAATTCCGCTGACTTCGCGGGTGCTGAAAGGCGGCGGCGTGCTGGTCGCGTCGGCTCTACATTTTCCTGGGCTCGTCAAACGCCTGGAAAAAACCGGCGCGCAGGTTGCGTTGGTGCCCGGCGATTCCGGCAAGGTAGGACTGCCGCAACTGATGCAGGAACTCGCGCAGCGCGAGATCAACGAAGTGCTGGTCGAAGCCGGC
>JBGTFJ010000341.1:0-3748 GCA_041747355.1 Burkholderiales bacterium | reverse complement strand
ATGCGGCGGCGGCTGTGCCCGCCTTCCTGCGTCAGGTGCCAGCGGGCGAGCTCGCCGGGGTTGAAGGGAACGCCGAGCTGCGCCAGCCGCTCGATCGCTTGGGGGGCGTGTTCGACGACGAATTCGACCGTGGCGCGGTTGTTGAGGCCCGCGCCTGCAATCATCGTGTCCTCGACGTGGGACTCGAACGTGTCGCCGTCCTCCAGCACGGCGGCGATGCCGCCCTGCGCCCATGAACTGGCACCATCCGGCAGTGTCTTCTTGGTGATCAGACCGATGCGTTTGTGATCGGCCAGATGCAACGCGACGGTCAAGCCGGCCAAGCCGCTGCCTATTATTGCGACGTCAAAATGCATGCTGTCGTTCCCTTGAATGCGAGGGATGATACCGCTTTTCGGCCATTTTCTACCGTTCGCACTGCGTTCGCGCTTTTGTTCACAGTTATGCTGAACTAATTTCATAGGCCGGCTGTCTTTGCCCATAACCGCGACGGGCGCGTTTCCGAAGCGGTCTCTGAACGGTATACTTGCGCACTGCGAGTTCCGCGGTTTTGCCCGCGGCTTCCCCAGTTCCCCGGTACTGCAAATTCTGCAGTTCCTACAAGTAAACCCTTCAGGGACCCCGGCTCGATGAGTGATCGCGAGATTGATCAACAATTGGTCGAACGCGCGCAACGCGGTGACAAGCAGGCTTTCGAGCTGTTGGTTATCAAATACCAGCGCAAGCTCGCGCGCTTGCTGTCGCGTTTCATTCGCGACTCGGCTGAAATCGAAGATGTTACGCAGGAGGCGTTCATAAAAGCGTATCGCGCGCTGCCTTCGTTTCGCGGCGATAGCGCTTTTTACACTTGGCTGTATCGAATTGGCATCAACACGGCAAAGAACTATCTGGTAGCCATGGGGCGCCGCGCTCCGACGACCACAGAGTTCAACGCCGAAGACGCCGAAACCTTTGATGACGGCGATCAGCTGCGCGATGTCAACACGCCGGAAAACGAGTTGATGAGCAAGCAGATCGCAAACGTGGTCAACCAGACCATGCAGGAGCTGCCGGAAGATTTGAGGACTGCGATTACCTTGCGCGAGATCGAAGGATTGAGCTACGAGGATATCGCAAACATTATGGATTGCCCGATCGGCACGGTGCGTTCACGGATATTCCGCGCGCGCGAATCGATCGCGGAAAAGCTGCGTCCGCTGCTTGGGACGAGCAAAGACAAGAGGTGGTGAGATGGACAAGATTTCTGCGTTGATGGACGGCGAGCTCGAGGAATACAACGCGCGATCCGCATTGGCAAGCCTGAAGTCGCAGGCCGAGCTGCGCGAGCAGTGGGTGAGCTTTCACGTAATCGGCGACGTGCTTCGCCAGGATGCGGAGGTGTCGGTCGATTTCAGCAAACAGTTCAGCGACTGGCTCGCGAAGGAACCGACGGTGCTTGCACCGGCGCGGCGAACGACGGCAACACCGCGCCGGTTGGCGTTGTCGGCGGCGGCTTCGGTCGCGGCGGTCGCGATGGTCGGCTGGCTTGCATTATCCGAAAATCCGCTGCGTCAGCCGGATACACTGAGTCAGCCCGGTAATCTTGCATCGGCTTCGCCTGCGCGTAACGCGCCATCGCTCGAATTCGAAACCAGCAGTGCCGTCAACGATTACCTGCTCGCACACCAGGAATTTTCGCCGAGCACCGCGATTCAAGGTGTTGCCCCGTACGTCAGAACGGTTTCGGAATCGCGCTGAGCTTACCCTGAAACTCACATTGAAGCTGCATGCGGAAACTGCCGGACGGCAAGGTGTCTAACGGTAAGGCGCCAATCGGACGCCTTCTAACCCAGCCGACGCTGCACATGACATCGATCCGCTTTCGTTTCCCGGTTTTTCTTCTCCTTGCTGTCGCTGTCAACACCGGGTACGCGCAGCAGGCGCCTGAAGGACTTCTGTGGTTGCAGAAAATCGCGCGTTCGGCGCGGGAACTTAATTACGCGGGCACGTTCGTTTATCAGCATGGCAGTCAGGTCGAAACCTCACGCATCACCCATTTTGTCGACACCTCGGGCGAACACGAAAAACTCGAGGCGCTCGACGGCAGCCCGCGCGAAATCATCCGCAATAACGATCAGGTCATGTGCTACTTTCCCGATGCCAAAATGGTGAAGGTCGACAAGCGCAGCGCCAGCCGTACCTTTCCGGCATTGCTCCCGGAGCAAATGAAAAGCCTTGCGGATAACTATCAGATCCGCATCGGCAATCAAAATCGCATCGCCGGGCACGACTGCCGGGTCGTGATTCTCGAGCCGAAGGACAAGTTGCGTTACGGCCATCGTTTCTGCGCGGCCACCGACAGTGGATTGCTGTTGAAAGCAAAAATGCTGAACGAAAGAAACGATGTCGTCGAGCAGTTTGCGTTCACGCAACTGACGATAGGCGATGAGATCGGCAGAGAGATGGTCGAGTCGCGCTTCGACGCCAAATCCCTGGGCTGGAGATTCGACCGCACGGCAGCGCCGGAAGCGAGCACCGATACCGGGTGGGCAGTCTCGAGTTCACCATCGGGTTTCCGGAAAATCGTCGAGATGAAACGGACGATTCCCGGTAAACCTGGCCCGGTCGCACACCTGGTTTACTCGGACGGTCTTGCTGCGGTTTCGATTTTCATCGAGCCGGTCCCCCCCAACACGCAATTTCAGCACGGCCTGTCGCAGCAAGGCGCCATCAATATCTACACGCGCCGCCACACCGACAACATGGTCACGGTACTAGGCGAGGCCCCGGCTGAAACAGTCATACAGATCGGCAATTCGGTCGCTCCATCCAAATAGTCAATCTAGCCGAATTAGTCCAACCGATGTCTCGCAATTCGACACCGGTGCCGCGGTAAAGAATTCAGGCAGACGGGCGGTGCTTCCTCCACGTCGCACATCACCAAATCATTCGACTACGGCAAATAGCCGCCCACGGCGTCGCGCCACTTCAAATAGCCTGCCGCCGATAGATGAATTCCGTCCGACGAGTAGCGGACATCCAGCCTGTTTCCATCGCTAACCAGACGCGAATAAAGATCGACAAAAACGAAACGATCGTCCGCCCACTCCGCGAGTTTTTCGTTCACGCGAACGATGTCGGCATCGACGTTCGGTGGCACCGGCAATCCCCAGCGCGCCGCATCGATCGGGAGAATGCTTTGCACGTATAGCTGCGCGTCCGGCTGCGAGGTCTTGATGTGCTCGATCAAGACGCGATATTCGCGCAGCACGTCTTCGGCCGGCTTTCCATGAAGCAGCAGATCGTTGATGCCTACCATCAGGAACAGCTTGCGGGGCCGATGACGCAAAACCTCGTCGATGCGGCTTTGCAAACCCGGAACCGTATCGCCGCTGATGCCGCGCCCTAAAATATCCGCGTTGCCGAACAGCTCTTGCCACGGACAAAACTCGATCAGGGAATCGCCGGCGAAAATGATCGCGTTGTCACGCTCCGGCATGATTGCGTAGGTCTCTTTCAATCCGGAGCGATGCCCGGAACCGGGGAAAGCGGCAGGCGGACGTAGAAATAGCCCGAGCTTGTCGCCCAGATACGTCCAGCCGCCTTTCTGGTAAACGAAAATGCCGGCGACTGTCAAAAATATAAGATTGGCTGTCAGAGAAAAAACAAAAGCTTTAACGGAGATTTTACTGAGCACGATGCGACAAAGTTGTTCAGGTCTGGTGGGATCAAAGCTGGCGGTAAGGAATATTGCAGTAATGGACTTCGC
>JBGTFJ010000340.1:0-7627 GCA_041747355.1 Burkholderiales bacterium | reverse complement strand
ATACCAAGACGACGATTACCCATCCGGCATCGACCACGCACGGCCGTATTTCACCCGAAGCGCGCGCTGCCGCAGGCATAGGCGAGGGGTTGCTGCGCGTTGCAGTTGGTCTGGAAGCGGTCGCCGATATCAAGGCCGACTTGGCTCCCGGACTGAATGCGATTTAGAACAGCTGGGGAAAACGTCACGAGACATGATAGATATATGCACCGCCGGAAGATTGCTATTTCCGGTCGACGGCGGCGCGCACGATCATCTGCCGGGGTGGCAATTGCGCAACGTCCAGCTTCGTTCGACAGCGGTTGGGGATGTTAGCAGTACCTGTCGAAGCTCTCGGATGAGGCCCGGCGGCCGGCACTTGATCGGAGGCCCCTAAAGCAGCACCTCCAAGCAACTGTTCGCCTCGCAGCTCAGGTAAGAACCGCTGTCGTACCAATCTCCCAGCACCCAGCGTTCGCAACGCCGGCCGTCGATCTCATGCAGGTGGCGCGCCGGTCTATGCGTATGGCCGTGGATCAAGCGCGGATAACCGCTTTCGCGTAGCAAGGCCGATACTGCGGACGGCGTGACGTCCATAATGCCGTCCGCTTTGTCGCGCTTCTCACCCGCGCTGCGTTCTCGCATTCTCGCGATTTCGGCTTTGCGTTCGTTCAGCGGCCGCGCGAGAAAAGCGTACTGTGCCGCGGGGTCGCGCACTTTGCTGCGAAAGTGCTGATATTCGCGATCGGCGGTGCACAGGAGATCGCCGTGGGTCAGCAGCGTCGGCACGCCATCTACGCCGACGATAACCGGATCGGGCAAGAGCGTCGCGCCGCACGCATCGGCGAATTGCCGGCCGATCAGGAAATCGCGGTTGCCGTGCATCAAATACAGCGCAACGCCACGTTCGCTCAAGCTGCGCAATGCTGCAGTCACTTCGGCATTGAATGGATCGGCCAGATCGTCATCACCCGCCCAGTATTCGAACAGGTCGCCGAGCACGTACAGCGCACCCGCGCGGGCTGCGGCGTCGTTCAAAAAATCGAGGAAGAGGCGATTGATGTGCGGCCGGCTTGCACACAGATGCAAGTCCGAAACGAACAGTGTCGGCTTCATGCGAAAGGCCCGCCCCGGCCTTCTACGACGTCAGCATTCCTCCGTGCGTTCGAGGATCACGTCCTGCTGCGGCACGTCCTGATGGCCGCCGCGGTTGCCGGTTTTGACCCCCTTTATTTTGTCAACAACATCCCGTCCCTCGACGACTTTTCCGAACACGCAGTAGCCGAAGCCCTGCTGTGACTCCGAACTGAAATTCAGGAAATTGTTGTTGGCCACATTGATAAAGAACTGGCTGCTTGCGGAATGGGGGTCGGGTGTGCGCGCCATTGCAACAGTGTAAGCGTCATTCTTCAAACCGTTGCCGGCTTCATTTTTTATTTCGTCGCGCGTGCTTTTTTGGCGCATCCCGGCCTCGAATCCGCCGCCCTGAACCATGAAGCCGTCGATTACGCGATGGAACACGGTGCCGTCGTAAAAGCCGTCGCGTACATATCGCAAAAAGTTTTCGACCGTAAGAGGCGCTTTCTCGGCGTCGAGCTCAAGGGTGATCGCGCCGAAGTTGGTGTGAAGTTTAACCATGCTTTTTCCTTTTGTTTCGATGGGCAACCGGCTTATTTCGGTTCAACGACCGAGATTTTTTCGATGACGACCGCCTCTTTCGGAGCATCGGCCGGGAACATCGCATTGGCGCCGGTCGGTTGCGCGCCGATTCTGACGACCTTGTCGAGCCCTTCGATAACTTTGCCGAACACGGTGTAGCCGTATTCATTGGGCGTCAGCGCTTTGAAATCCAGAAAGCGATTGTCGTTAAGGTTGATATAGAACTGCGCGGTTGCCGAATCGGGGTCCGCGGTCCGCGCCATCGCTATCGTGCCGAGCTGGTTTTTCAAGCCATTGTTTGCTTCGCTGGCGATCTTGGCGCGGGTCTCTTGCTCTTTCAGATCCCTGCTGATGCCGCCGCCCTGAATCATAAAGCCAGGTATCACGCGATGGAAAATAGTGTCTTTGTAAAATCCTTCGCGCACGTACTGCAAAAAATTTTCCACCGTTTTCGGCGCCTTGTCAGGATACAGCTCGACGACAAAGTCACCTTGGGTCGTCTCGATTTTTACCTGCGGATTGACAGCCTCGGCGATGCCTGTCAACGACATGAAAATAACCAGAAAGCGAAGAATATTGACGGTCATGGTTTACCTTCCAAATTGGTTGCGGGCGGGCGGCCGGGTTCCGGCAACAGACGCCGCATCGCCTCGAGCTTGTTTGCGAGCGCCGGGGTTTTGTCGTTCGATTCGAGTGCCCGGGCGTAAGAGCGCGCCGCCATTTTCGCGTAAACATCGCCGAGATTCTCGTGAGCGATTGCGTAGCCCGGCTGATTTTCCAGCGCCCGTTCGAGTGCGTCGCGCGCCTTGTCGTATTCGCCGCGCGACGCATACAGGACAGCGAGATTGTTATGGGGTTCCGGGAGTTCGGGATAGTCTTCGACCAGCGTGGAAAAGACGGCGATGGCTTCGTCGCTTTTTTGCTGCTCGGTCAAAACGACGCCTTTCAAAAAACGCGCTCGCGCATTTGTCGGGTGCGCGGTGAGATAACGTTCGACCTGGGCGAGCGCCTCGGGCAATTTACCTTGCCGTAAGAGCCGTGCGCTATCGTCCAATTCATCCGCCGCCGCCGGCAGGCAAAACACGACTGACAAGGTACCCAGAGCGATGCGCCGAGTCAGATACATCGAGGTCATATGCTATAATTTTCGTGCACTTTCCGCTTGCTCATCCCTTTGCTCATCCCTTTGTTGTTCACCTTGTTACCGCTATGTTTACCATTCGTGTGCGTGGCCGATTCTACCAATAAGCGCGTCCGCTTCACAGCCGGATCAGGCGGACAATGCCAGTCGTCCCGATAACCGATGCTGAATATCTATAACACGCTGACGCGCGACAAACAGCGCTTCGTCCCAATCACGCCCGGCAAGGTTGGAATGTACGTTTGCGGGATGACAGTCTACGACTACTGCCATCTGGGGCACGCCCGCGTGATGGTGGTTTTCGACATGGTGAAGAGCTGGCTGGCCGCCAGTGGCTTCGACGTTATCTATGTCCGCAACATTACCGATATCGACGACAAAATCATCAAGCGCGCAGCCGAAAACAATGAAAACATAAGCGCGCTGACGGAGCGTTTCATTGTGGCGATGCGGGAAGATGCCGCGCTGCTCGGCGTTGCCGAACCGTCGTTCGAGCCGCGCGCCACCGACCACATTCCGGAAATGGTCGACATTATCAAGTTGCTGATCGAAAAAGGCATCGCCTACGCCGCGGAAAATGGCGACGTGTATTACGCGGTCCATCAATTTCCCGGCTACGGCAAATTATCGGGCAAATCGCTTGCCGAGCTGCGCGCCGGCGAGCGCGTTGAAGTCGATCCGGCCAAACGCGACGCGCTCGACTTCGTACTGTGGAAGGCTGCCAAGCCCAATGAGCCGGCCTGGGATGCGCCGTGGGGAAGAGGTCGTCCCGGCTGGCATATCGAGTGCTCGGCCATGAGCGAGCACTTGCTCGGTTCGCACTTCGATATTCATGGCGGCGGCCAGGATTTGCAGTTTCCACATCACGAAAACGAGATCGCGCAGTCGGAAGGCGCGCACGGTCATACTTTCGTCGATTACTGGATACACAACGGCTTCGTGCGCGTCGATAACGAAAAGATGTCGAAATCGCTCGGCAACTTTTTTACCGTGCGCGAAATCCTGAAAAAATATGACGCCGAAGTCGTGCGCTTTTTTATCCTGCGCGCCCACTACCGCAGTCCCCTGAATTACTCGGACCAGCACCTCGACGATGCAAAACAGGCGCTGACGCGACTTTACACCGCGCTGCGCGCCACCGACTCCGAATCGGTGCAAATCGATTGGCAAGAGCCACGCGCGTCTCGATTCAAGCTGGCGATGGACGATGACTTCAACACGCCGGAAGCGGTCGCAGTATTGTTCGAGCTAGCCAATGAAGTGAATAAGAGGAAATCGGCGCCGGATGCGCGCCTGTTGAAGTCGCTCGCTGCGGCTCTGGGCTTGTTGAGGCGCGATCCTGAAGAGTACTTGAAGGCGGAGCCTGGCATACAGCAAGTCGGGGGTGTTGCGGCTGGGAATTCCGGGATGGCAACAGAGTTTTCCGCGCAGACGATCGATCAGCGGATCGCGGCGCGCAGCGCAGCGCGTGAGGCGAAGAACTTTGCCGAATCCGATCGCATTCGCGACGAGCTGCAAGGCGCTGGCATCGTGCTCGAAGATACTTCGGAGGGCACCATCTGGCGCCGCGCCTAACCAGACCGGTTTTCGCGCCACGATTCTTCTCACCGGATACAGGAGCAGAGCGGCCGTCCGCACAATTGCCGTGGTGCTCTCCTCGGCGCGCTGACTCGCAGATGTACGGCAAGTAAAAAAGTACGGTAATAAAAGAGGCGAGTATTCTCGCCTCTTTTATTTATGCTCTTATTCTTTCTATTCCCTTTTGCTATTCCGCGAAGAATTCCTTGACCTTGTCCATCCATGACCGCGCGCGCGGATTGTGCGATGCGTCTTTCTGATTCAGTGTATCCAGTTCCTGCAGCAACTCGCGCTGGCGCGAGGTCAGGTTGACCGGTGTTTCGACTACCAGATGACATAGCAGATCACCCGGTGTGTTACTGCGCACGCCCTTGATTCCCTTGTTGCGCAGCCTGAATACCTTGCCGCTTTGCGTCTCCGCAGGGATCTTGATTTTGGCGTAGCCGTCCAGGGTCGGTATTTCAATCTCGCCGCCGAGCGCCGCCGCCGAAAAACTGATCGGCATTTCGCAGTGGAGATCATTGTGTTCGCGCGTGAAAACCGGATGTGGGCGTATATGAATAACGACATACAGATCGCCGGCCGGGCCCGAATGCGATCCGGCTTCACCTTCCCCGGATAAACGAATGCGGTCGCCTTCGTCAACCCCGGATGGAATTTTGACCGACAAGGTTTTCTGCTTCTTGACCCGGCCGACGCCATTGCAGGTCGAACACGGAGTCGATACGAACTTGCCGGTGCCATGACATTTCGGGCAGCTTTGCTGAATCGAAAAGAAGCCCTGCTGCATCCGCACCTGGCCGTTGCCGCCGCATGTCGGGCAGTTGACGGCATGGGTACCCGGCTTGGCGCCCGAGCCTTTGCAGGTACCGCATTCTTCAAGGGTCGGCACGCGGATTTTGGTTTCGGTGCCGCGTGCGGCTTCTTCGAGCGAGACTTCAAGGTTGTAGCGCAGATCGGCGCCGCGGTGAGAGTTCGATCGACCGCCGCGCGCGCCGCCGAAGATGTCGCCAAAGATGTCGCCGAAAGCGTCGGCGAAGCCGCCGCTGAAGCCCTGCGCCGCGTTTGCGTCGACGCCGGCGTGGCCGTATTGATCGTAAGCCTGACGCTTGGACGGTTCGGTCAGTATTTCGTAGGCTTCCTTGGCTTCCTTGAATTGCGCTTCGGATTTTGGATTGTCCGGATTGCGATCCGGGTGATGTTTCATTGCGAGTTTGCGATAGGCCTTTTTCAGGTCGTCGTCCGACGCATCGCGGGTCACGCCCAGCACTTCGTAATAGTCTTTCTTCGCCATCTAGCGTCCTAAGTTGCTAGTTAGCTACAGAAAAGATGTCGAGAATCGCCGCCATACCGCGTTGCGAATCCTCGCCAGGTGTACAACCTGGCTGTGGTTCGCGCCTTGTCTGACGGCGATTCGGCACTTTTCATTGCCAACGTTTAAGGTCATCTATTTCGTCCACGAACCAGCAACTCAGGACACTAGTGTTTTCCCGAAATGCAAGTGGCCGGATCAGGCTGCGGCAAGAACGCCGCTTACTCTGATCCGGCCAGTTAAAGCGACTGGTCGCCGCCTCAACGCTAAGTCGCCGCCTTAGGCTTTTTTCTCTTTCACTTCCTCGAATTCGGCGTCGACGACGTCGCCGTCATCGTGTTTCTTCCGGTCCGAACCGGCGCTTTGTTCGGCGGCGCTGTCCTGCGGCGCGTCCTGTTGCGGCTGCTGTTGCTGGGCGTAAATCTGCTCGGCAAGTTTATGCGAGGCGGCCGCCAATGCTTCGGTTCTGGATTCGATCGCATCCTTGTCGCTGCTCTTTAACGCTTCCTCGGCGTCCTTCAGCGCTTCCTCGATTTTAGCCTTGTCGTCGGCCGAAATCTTGTCGCCGTGTTCCTTCAGCGATTTCTTAACCGAATGCACCATGGCGTCGCAACTGTTGCGCGCCACCACCAGCTCGAGCGCCTTGCGGTCTTCCTCGGCGTTGGCTTCGGCGTCCTTAACCATCCGCTGGATTTCATCTTCCTTCAAGCCCGAGTTGGCCTTGATGGTGATCTTGTTTTCCTTGTTGGTCGCCTTATCCTTCGCCGAAACGTGCAGTATGCCGTTGGCATCGATGTCGAACGTGACTTCGATCTGCGGCAGCCCGCGCGGCGCGGCCGGAATATCGGTCAGGTTGAACTGGCCCAGACTCTTGTTGCCGGCGGAGATTTCGCGCTCACCCTGCAACACGTGGATCGTCACAGCGGTCTGGTTGTCCTCGGCCGTCGAGAACGTCTGGTTCGCCTTGGTCGGAATCGTCGTGTTCTTGTTGATCAGCTTGGTCATGACTCCACCCAACGTTTCGATGCCAAGCGACAGCGGCGTCACGTCGAGCAGCAGCACGTCCTTGACGTCGCCGCGCAGCACGCCGCCCTGGATCGCCGCGCCGACTGCGACCGCTTCGTCCGGATTTACATCCTTGCGTGGCTCGCGCCCGAAAATCTCCTTGACCTTCTCCTGCACCTTCGGCATGCGCGTCTGGCCGCCGACCAGAATCACGTCTTCGATGTCGGTAATTTTCACGCCCGCATCCTTGATCGCCATCTTGCAGGGCGCCATTGTGCGCTCGATCAGTTCCTCGACCAGGCTTTCGAACTTGGCGCGCGTGACCCTGACGGCCAGGTGCTTCGGTCCATTGGCGTCGGCCGTGATGTACGGCAGATTGACCTCGGTCTGGGTCGACGATGACAGCTCGATCTTGGCTTTCTCGGCGGCTTCTTTCAGACGTTGCAGCGCAAGAACGTCGTTGCGCAGATCGACGCCCGAATCCTTCCTGAATTCATCGGCCAGATATTCGATCAGACGCTGATCGAAGTCTTCGCCGCCCAGGAAGGTGTCACCATTGGTCGACAGCACCTCGAACTGGTGCTCGCCTTCGATTTCGGCGATTTCGATAATCGAAATGTCGAACGTGCCGCCGCCGAGGTCATAAACCGCAATCTTGCGATCGCCTTCTCTCTTGTCCATTCCGAAAGCGAGCGCGGCCGCGGTCGGCTCGTTGATGATGCGCTTGACGTCGAGGCCGGCGATGCGGCCGGCATCTTTGGTCGCCTGACGCTGCGAATCGTTGAAGTAGGCCGGTACCGTAATGACCGCTTCGGTAACCGGTTCGCCCAGGTAATCCTCGGCGGTTTTCTTCATCTTCAACAGCACTTGCGCCGAAATTTCGGGCGGCGCGATTTTCTTGCCGCGCACTTCGACCCAGGCGTCGGCGTTATCGGCCTTGAAGATTTTGTACG
>JBGTFJ010000339.1:0-4210 GCA_041747355.1 Burkholderiales bacterium | reverse complement strand
A
The DNA here is from genome assembly GCA_041747355.1 of Burkholderiales bacterium. Classification (GTDB taxonomy): domain Bacteria; phylum Pseudomonadota; class Gammaproteobacteria; order Burkholderiales; family JACMKV01; genus JACMKV01. The sequence continues at coordinate 4,209 of JBGTFJ010000339.1, read as the reverse complement.
TGTTTCAGCCGGCGCGCGTAAGTGGTCTCCTGCTCTTGGGTCAGAAGCGGAAAGTGGCTGACGGCGCGAATATAACTTTCCAGGCTGCCGGTCGCCGATGGCAGCGGAAAATTCAGGGCAGAAAGAGCGTTAGTCATTGGTTATCAAGTTAAATTTCAAATTAGCAGACATGGACTAAGAGTGCCAGAAAACGATCAAGTTCCCCCAACCGCGCTCGCTAAATCGACTGTTTCAGATGCCGCCCGACCGATAGCCGCGCGCCGAGCCAGCCAAGTACCGCCGAAAACGCCAGCACCGCCATACTGTCGCCATAAGCCAGGCCTTGCAAGCGGAAATCAGCCGCATACAGCTCCGCGAACGCGCGCATATTTTCGTCGAGCAGAGCAAAGGCCGCGGCGATCATCAGGCAAGCAAGCAGGCCGCCTATGAAGCCTTGGGCCGCGCCATAATAAAGGAACGGCCGGCGGATGAAGGGATCGGTTGCGCCGATTAACCTCGCGACTTCGATCTCGTCGCGCAGCGTCATGATCTGCAGGCGGATCGTATTAAACACCACGGCTATCAGCGCAACGCTCAGAAGTGTCGCCAGAAACAAGGTCGCGAGGCGGCCGAATGCGACGGCCGCAGCCAACTTCTCGGCCCATGCCGAATCGAGCGTCGCGTGCTCGACAGCGGGCCACTGCGCGAATTCGGCGCGCATTTTGTCCAGCGTGCGCGGCTCATCACTGTTCGCGTTGATGACGAACGCGTCAGGCAAGGGGTTGTTCGCCTGCTCGTCAACGTTGCGAGCGTTCCGAGCCGGGTCGCCTTGCTGCCGGTGCGACAGTTGAGCGATGACGTCGCCGAGGCCGGCCTGCTGCCGGAATTCTTCCAACGCGTTTTCGCGCGGAACGAATGCGAATGACGCGATACCAGCGTTCTGGCGCAATCTGCTTTCAATCGCCGCGGTATCGGCTGCCGAGGCATCGAGGGTCAGAAACAGACTGATCTGCGGTTTGCGCTCGAGATTGCCGGCGAAACGCTGCAGATTGTCGAGCCCCGCGTACAGTCCAGCGGGCAAACTCAGCGCGACGCCGAATACCAGGACGTTGAGCGCCATTGCCAACCGCGCCCGCCCGAGCTTTGCCAACGAGGCCGATAACGCGCGCACATGCTGGGCAAACCAGGCCTTCATGCGTGGCGTTCCGCCATCACGCCGTGTTCCGCTTCCGCCACCAGCTCGCCCTGCTTGAGCGCGATAGTGCGCGGCGCGACGCGCGTCAGCATGGCCTCGTCGTGGGTGGCGATGACGACAGTCACGCCGACCCGGTTGAACGACTGAAACATGCCGATAATGTCGTTGGCATAAGCCGCGTCCAGATTCGCGGTTGGCTCATCGGCCAGCAGGAAACTCGGCCGGTTGACGACGGCGCGCGCGATGCACAGGCGCTGCTGCTCGCCGCCGGACAAGGTGATCGGCCAGGCTTTTTCCTTGCCGAGCAGGCCGACCTTGTCGAGCGCGGCGCGCACCCGCCGCGCCGCCTCGCGACGCTCGAAACCGGCGATTTCGAGCGGCAGGACGACATTGGCGAACACCGTGCGATCGAACAGCAGTTTATGCTGCTGGAATACGAGCCCGAAGTTGCGGCGCAGAAACGGCATCGCGGCAGGCTTGAGTTTGCCGACGTTCTGGCCGTTGACAATGACGCTGCCGGCCGTCGGCAATTCGATTCCGGCAATCAGTTTCAGCAAGGTGCTTTTGCCCGCGCCAGAGTGACCGGCGATAAACACCATTTCGCCCGGTTGTATCGTGAAGCTGATGTTGCTGAGCGCGCTGTAAGCTTGCGAATTGCGGCCTTGCGGATAACGCTTGAAAACCTGGCTGAAGCCGATCACGGCCCGGGACTGACGCTTTCGCGCACTTCTTCAGGCCGGCGCTCGAATAAGGCGTCGACGAATTCGCCGGCGTCGAAAGGCCGCAAATCATCGAGCTTTTCACCGACGCCGATGAAGCGGATCGGAATCGGCTGCTGGCGCGCGATCGCGGCTATCACGCCGCCTTTGGCGGTGCCGTCCAGCTTGGTCAGCACCAGCCCGCTGACGTCGAGCGCAGCGTCGAACGCAGCGACCTGCGCGATGGCGTTTTGCCCCGTGTTGGCGTCGAGCACGAGCAGCGTTTCGTGCGGCGCGCCGGGCAGCGCCTTATCGATCACTTTCTTGATTTTCCTGATTTCAGCCATCAGGTGGAGTTGCGTCGGCAAGCGCCCGGCGGTATCGGCAAGCACGATATCGATGCCGCGCGCCTTTGCGGCTTGCACCGCGTCGAAGATGACGGCAGCGGCATCGCCCGATTCCTGGGTAATGACGACGACATTATTGCGCTCGCCCCAGACCAGCAATTGCTCGCGGGCCGCGGCGCGAAACGTATCGCCGGCGGCGAGCAGTACCGATTTACCCTGCATCTGGAAATATTTCGCCAGCTTGCCGATCGATGTGGTCTTGCCCGCGCCATTGACGCCGGCGAGCATGATCACAAACGGTCGGTGACGAGTGGTATCCAGAGCCTGCGCCAGCGGCGCCAGCAGCTCCAGCAATGCATCGCGCAGCGCCGACTGCAACTGAACCGCCTCGGTAAATTTGCCGCGCCTGGCACGCAGGCGGATATCGTCCAGCAGATGCGTCGTCGCCGCGATGCCTACATCGCAGCTCAGCAGCACCGTTTCGAGTTCTTCATACAGCGCTTCGTCGATTTTCTTGTGGCCGACGAACAGCCCGGTCAATTGCCGGTTCAGCTGGTTGCGCGTATTGGCGAGACCCTGTTTCAGGCGCGCCGCCCAGCCCCCGGCTTTCCTCTCGCCGTCGCCGGCTTTTGCAGTGCTTTCGCCCTGATCAGGTTTTTCGCTTTCGGCCGGTCGTTGAGTCTCGCCTCCGGCCTCGAGCGGTTTTTCACCCGCAGGCTCGCGGGCGACGTCGTCTTCCGCCGGCTTCGGGGTTTTCTTGAAGAAACTTAGCATGGTGATGAATGTCAGAGCAGCACCCAACCATCAGGGCGCGCAACCGCGATTTTATTCTGATGGTTGTCCCATAGCCAGCCTTATTGCCGGACACTCATTGCCAGACCTATGACCGATCCCCAAACTGCTCTTTCGCATTCCCGCTGTTTTCGAAATCTGATCCACCGCAGTCTGCTGTTGTTATCGTTCGGCTTTCCGCTTGCTTCCCAGGCCGCCGATCAAACTCGCAATATTCATGAGACGACGCTGAAAAACGGCATGCGCGTCATCGTCAAGGAGGATCATCGCGCCCCGGTGGTCGCCTCGATGGTCTGGTATCGCGCGGGCAGCATGGACGAATTCAACGGCACGACGGGTGTAGCCCACGTGCTCGAACATATGATGTTCAAAGGCACAAAAGCCGTGCCGGGCGGCGAATTTTCGCGCCGAATTGCAGCGGCAGGGGGCAAGGACAACGCCTTTACGGGCAAGGATTACACCGCATATTTTCAGCAGTTGCACAAATCGGAATTGCCGCTCGCGCTGAAACTCGAAGCCGACCGCATGCACAATCTGATCTTGACCGCGGAGGAATTCGGCAAGGAGATCAACGTCGTCATGGAAGAGCGGCGCTGGCGCACCGACGACAAGCCGCACTCTCTCGTCTACGAGCAACTGATGGCGACGGCGTTTCGCGCGCATCCGTACCGGGCGCCGGTCATCGGCTGGATGAACGATCTGCAGAACATGAGCGTTGCGGACGCGCGCGATTGGTACAAGCGCTGGTACGCGCCAAACAATGCGATCCTCGTCGTCGTCGGCGATGTCGAAGCCAAAAAGGTGTTCGCGTTGTCGCGAAAGCTGTTCGGCGACATCAAGCCGCGTCCGCTGCTCGAACGCAAGCCGCAAACCGAGCCCGAGCAGACCGGAACGCGGCGCGTCACCGTCAAGGCGCCGGCGGAACTGCCGTACGTGATGATGGGCTATCACGCTCCGGTGCTGCGCGATACCGAGCGCGACTGGGAGCCTTACGCGCTCGAAATCCTTGGCGGTGTGCTCGATGGTCACGAGGCGGCGCGACTGAATCGCGAACTGGTCAGAGAGCAGCGGTTGGCGAGCACGGCCGGCGCGAGTTACGACGGTGTCGCCCGCGGCCCCGGCATGTTCCTGATCGACGGCACGCCATCGCAAGGCAAGTCGGTCGAGGAGCTCGAAACCGGCATTCGCGAACAGGTTC
>JBGTFJ010000338.1:0-8761 GCA_041747355.1 Burkholderiales bacterium | reverse complement strand
ATCCGGACGATGCGCCGTAGCGCTCGCAAGTGCGCGAAAAACGTAGTCATTCTGAAGGACGAAGTCCGAAGAATCTGTTTTGGCCTTAACAGCAGATCCCTTCTCGTCGCTCAGATGACAGAAGGAACACGATCACTGTCGCCGCCCTTCGCCGAACACCTTCGCAAGTTCATAAGCGGTCGTGATCTCAAGCTGGTCATAGCGGCAATGCCCCGGCGGTTTGTCCGGCCGCCACCTCAGAAAAATTGCCGCATGACGAAAGCGGTTGCCCTGCAGGTGGTCGTACTTGATCTCACAGACGCGCGCGATCCGCAGCGGCTGCCATGACAGATCCTTGCCGGCACTCCAGCGGCTTTGGGCGCCGGGCATACGGGTCGTCTCGCTATTGCTCGCCTGCGCCCATTCCTTCCAGGGATGATCCTCGAACGCATTTTCGCGTAGCGGCTCAAGCTCCACCGCAAGTTGCTTGCGCTTCGCCATGGTGAACGACGAAGTGACGCCGACGTGTTGCAGCACGCGTCGATCATCGTACAGTCCGAGCAGCAATGATCCCACGGTGTCTTTGCCGCTTTTATGCCAACGGAATCCCGCGACGACACAGTCGGCTGTGCGCGCGTGCTTCACTTTAATCATCGCTCGCTTGCCGGGCTGATACTGGTTGTCGGCGGTCTTTGCGATCACGCCGTCGAGGCCGGCGCCCTCGAATCGCTGCAGCCAATCCAGAGCAACGGCGCGGTCCCGCGTCATGGGCGTCAGGTATATCGGCGGCTCTATATCCGCCAGCAGTTGTTCCAGGATAGCGCGGCGTTCGCTTTGAGGCTCGGACATCACGTCGCGCCCTCCAGATGCGAGCGCGTCGAATGCGACGAATGATGATGGCGTTTCCTGCGCCAGCCTGGCGACGCGCGCGGCCGCCGGATGCAGCCGCATCTGGAGCGCATCGAAGTCGAGTCCATGCGGCGTCGCGATCACGATCTCGCCATCGATCACACAGCCTTGCGACAGCTTGGCGAGCAGCTCATCGTGCAGTTCCGGAAAATAGCGATCGAGCGGCCGTAAATCCCGGCTCTGGATAAATACGTCGGAGGCGCCGCGAAAAACGATCGCGCGAAACCCGTCCCACTTGGGCTCGAACAGAAACGTCCCGACCGTCGGCAGTTCCTCCGCGATCCTGGCGAGCATCGGTTCGATCGGCGGCGCGATCGGAAATTTTGCCGGCCGACGTTGCGGAGTCTGGTCTGCACTCTGCTGGAGCGATATGGGGCGCGGTCTGCGGGTGGGCATGGATTACTGAATTCGTTTTTGGTTGCTGCGCTTTAGCCGGGCTATGCAGATCGACCAGGCGATCGGTCTGCAACCCGGTTTACCAGCCGATTTCAGCATCAGCTTCCAGCCGATTCTTTGCGCGGGGGGCGCGTTCAGGATCCATCTTCCCGGACTGACTTTGCCATCCTGCCCCAAGGCATGTCTTCAAGACTGTCGCAATCCTGTAGCCGCATCCTCCACTCGCCTCGAATTTCCCGCCGATCGCGCCGAGCCCTATAATGCCGGCGCTGGATCGGATCCAGCGAAGCGCAATGCAGATTGCGGCGGCGACTCTTAACCTTGTTTGCACCGGAGAACCGAACCGGCTCGCCAGACTTAGTCGATCAACCATGGTCAAACATCTCAGCATATTCCAGAAGGGGTTGATCGTAGTCGCCCTGTCGCTCGCGTTTCAACTGATATTCTTCGGTCTGTTAATCAAGCTGCGCCAGACCAGCGCGGAAAACGAGGAATTGGTCGCCCAATCCCTGCGTGTCACGGCCCGGGCGGAGAATATCTTCCGTGTGATGGTCGAAGCGCAAAGCGGTATGCGAGCCTTTCTGATCACCGCCGATCCCTCGTTCATGCGCCCTCAACAGTACGCATCCGAGATATTGTCGGAAGAGACAGCCATTCTGCGCAAATTGATCCGCGACCCTTGGCAGCAGGAAAGCGCCGGACGTATCGCCGATAAAAGCAGCGCGCTTTTGACCTACCTTGCGGGATACCGCGATAAAGCCGGCCCTGACCGCCCGCTTCTGGTCGAAACCGTGGCCGGAGATCGCGATTTGATGGCAGACCTGCGCCAGGAAATCAGCGCTTTTATCGCGCGTCAGGAGCATCTCGAAAGTGAGCGGGAAGCGGCGTTGAAAAAATCCGAGACCCAGGCCGACTGGACAATCGCCGCCACAGCGGTTCTTTCGGTTTTGCTGGCCGTCGCCACTCTTTTGTTGTTCAGCCGCGGCGTCGCCGCGCGGCTGGCCGTACTGACTGAAACCGCAAAGCGCCTTTCGGACGAACGCGAGTTGCCCGCACCGATCGGCGGGCACGACGAAATCGCCCAGGTCGACCGCGCATTCCATGACGCCGCGCAGATCCTTCGTATTCGCGGTGCGGCTCTGGCCGCCTCCAACCGCGAGCTGCAGAATTTCGCCTCGGTCGCCTCGCACGACTTGCAGGAGCCGCTGCGCAAGATCGAGGCTTTCGGCGAACGTCTCGCAACCAAAAGCGCTGCGAAGCTGGACCAGCAAGGGCACGAATACCTCATGCGCATCCTCGATTCCGCCGCGCGCATGCGCAAGCTTATCAATGATCTTCTGGCATTCTCGCGCGTGACGACGAGCGCCGGCGAGTTTATGCGCGTGGATTTGGCGGAAGTCGCGCGCGAGGTCGTATCCGATCTCGAAGCGCGGCTCGACGAAACTCAGGGAAAGGTCGAACTCGGTAAACTGCCGATCATCGAAGCCGACCCGACGCAAATGCGGCAGTTACTGCAGAACCTGATCGCCAATGGGCTCAAATTCCATAAATCGGGAGAGCCGGCCGTCGTCAGGGTTACCGCTGAAAGACTGGACGGAAACAACGCCCGCCCCAATAATGCCGAGGCGGCGGACGGTTTCGAAATCAGCGTACAGGACAACGGCATCGGTTTCGAGGAAATCTATCTCGATCGCATCTTCGAGGTTTTTCAGCGCTTGCATGGCCGCGATGAATACGAGGGCACCGGCATCGGTCTCGCGATCTGCCGCAAGATCGTCGAGCGCCACGGCGGTAGCCTCACCGCGCGCAGCACGCCTGGTCAGGGTTCGACGTTTTTAATCACGCTGCCGCTCACTCAACGGAAAGGACTCGCCTAAATGGGCAACGGAAAAACAGTCACCATCCTGATGGCCGATGATGACGCCGAAGATCGCGAGATGACGCAGGAAGCATTCGTAGAATCGCGTCTGGCCAATGACCTGCGCTTCGTCGAGGACGGCGCCGAGCTCATGGATTACCTGAAGCACCGCGGAAAATACGCCGATCCCGCAAGTTCACCGCGTCCAGGCCTCATTCTGCTCGACCTTAACATGCCGAAGAAAGATGGCCGCGAGGCGCTCGTGGAAATCAAGGCCGACCCCAGTCTCAAAAACATACGTGTCATCGTCCTGACCACCTCGAAGGCGGAAGAAGACATTTATCGCATGTACAACCTCTCCGCCGCGTCTTACATCGCCAAGCCGGTCAGGTTCGAATCGCTGGTGGATATCATCAAGACGCTCGGACACTACTGGCTCGAAATCGTCGAGCTGCCCGAACCGGAAAATCGGGTTTAGGAGCCGTCATGGCCGCGCCGATCCGCGTACTGCTCGTCGACGATGACCGCGACGACTATCTGTTGACTCGCGATATGCTCGCCGAGCTTGCCGGCAACGCCGTCGAGCTGAACTGGGAGGCGAGTTTCGAAGGGGGGTTGGCCGCGGTTGGCCGTCATCAACACGACGTGTACCTGCTCGACTACCGTCTCGGCAAGCACAATGGACTCGAATTCCTGCAGCAGGCAATCGCGCTCGGCTGCCGCGCGCCCATCATTATGTTGACGGGCCAGGGAGAACACGAAGTCGATGTCGAGGCGATGAAAGCAGGCGCGGCCGACTATTTGTTGAAAGGGGAACTGTCCGGCACGCTCCTCGAGCGCGTGATCCGCCACGCCCTGGAGCGCGACCAGAATAAAGCGCATTTGATCGGCGTCAACGAGGAGCTGGAGGCGAAAGTCCGGCACCGCACGGCGGAACTCGCCAATGCGAACGCCGCGCTTGCCGCGCTCAACGAGACGTTGGAGCAGCGCATAGACGAGCGCACGCAGCAATTGCGCGAGCTGTCGGCCGACATGATCAAAGTTGAAAACCGCGAGCGTCGCAGGCTCGCGCAATTTCTGCACGATGAGCTCCAGCAATTTCTCGTCGCCAGCAAGATGCGCGTGAGCAAAATGCGCAGCGCATCGCAGGATGGCGACTTCGACCAGCTTGGCGAATTGCTCGATCAGGCGATCGGCGCGTCGCGCTCGCTGACGACAGAGCTGTCACCGCTCGCGCTGAACCATGAAGGCCTGAAGCCCACGCTGGAGTGGCTGCTGCAACACGCGCACGAAAGATTTGGTCTGGCCGGCGAGCTTATCACTCTGGGCGCCGAGCCCGAGCTCGACATGGATCTGAAACCATTTGTTCTGCAGGCGGTTCGCGAATTGCTGCTCAACGTGGCGAAGCACGCGCGCGTGGAACGGGTACAGGTCACGCTGAGCACGGAAGTGGCCGGCTGGCTGCAGATCGTCGTCAGCGATGAAGGTTTGGGTTTCAACGAAACCACGGCGCGGCCATTCGATGCGGGCGGGTTCGGTCTGTTCAGTCTGCGCGAACGCCTGGCTTTACTGGACGGCAGGCTGGAAATCGATAGCCGCAAGGGAGAGGGCGCGCGCGTGGCGATCTGGATACCCTCGGAAACCCAGGCAAAATCATCAGCGCAGAGACGGCCGGTCAAGCTTCAACCGGTGAAACGCGCGCGCAGCATCGCTACGGGTACAAAAACTTCCGGCATCCGGGTGCTGATCGTCGACGATCGCGCCATCGTGCGCGACGGACTGCGCTGCGTTATCGAACACGAATGCGACATGGAAACGGTCGGTGAAGCAGGCGACGGCGAACAGGCGATCAGGCTCGCGCGAACGCTGCGGCCTGACGTGATCCTCATGGACATCAATATGCCCAATGTCAACGGCATAGAAGCGACGCGCCGCATCACCCAGGAAGACGCACACATCAAGGTCATCGGGTTATCCATGGACGATCAGCCGAGCACCATCGCCGCGATGATGGCCGCCGGTGCCTGCGCATACCTGACCAAAGAGACTGCGGTCGACAAACTATGTGCAGTGATTCGAGATCAGTTCGCGGACGACCCAGGCGACGCGGCGGCTGAGGAAGCTTACGGCGGCAAGCGATAGCAGCCGGTAGATTTTGCGCCTTTGAGCGAGACGCTCGGACGGCCAGGACATTGGCCATTTCGGTTAGCAGGTCTCGCACAGGGCATTCCGATCGGATCGGCGTCGCGGGCTGATCGCCGCGCATCGCTGCGTGCTCCCTTAGCTACCCCTCAGCATCTGGTCCATCACCCACGAGGTGCGAGCGGCGCTGTCGCCCGTACTCGGGCAGGCGCCAATGCCGTTCAGTTCGTCCACAACGGCCTGGATCAGGGGTTGCTGAACGTGCGGAGGATAGTCGTAAGAAAACTCAGTCATGCCTGCGGACGTGGTTAACACGATCGGTTCGGCGTCAAACGTTGCAAAAGCAATCTTGCCTTCGGTTCCGACAATCTCGTTATGGTCCCATCGCTCAAAGCCGGTAAAGCACCAGGTGCCGACCCCGTGCACGCCTGACTCAAACACGAACGTCCCGGTGACGATGTCTTCGGCCGTATAGCGATGAGCCTGATTGGAAGCGTAGCCTTGGACATATCTGATCGGGCCGAGAAGAAAATCCAGAAGGTCCAGCATGTGGGAAGCCAAGTCCACGAAACGCTCACCACCGGCTATTTCCGGGATCACGCGCCAAGGAAGCGTCTGCGGATTGAGGTCTTGGCGGGCCGGGGGTTGGTAGAGGGTCATGGTAACGAAACGCGTTTCGCCGATAACGCGCGCGTCTATAAGCTCCCTCACTTTGAGAAAGCGGAGTAAAGCCCGTCGGTAGTAGGCGACAAAAAGCGGCACACCGGCCGCCCGACACGCCTCAATCATCGTCTGGCACTCTGCAAAATTCAGCGCCATCGGCTTCTCGACATAGACTGGTTTTCCGGCTTGCGCGCCGAGCAGCGTATATTCCTTGTGAAAGGCTGGCGGCGTGGCGACGTAAACGGCGTTGACTTCGGAGTCGTGGATCAAGGCTTCGGCATCGTCGTACCAGCGAGGCACGCCATGCCGTCGCGCGTAGTCTCTGGCGAGGTCCCCGTTGCGGCGCATAACCGCCACCAAACTGGAGTCGCGGGCTTTCTGAAAACCAGGGCCGCTCTTGACTTCGGTGACAGCACCGCAACCGATTACGCCCCAACGAATAGTTCGCATTAACCTGTCCTGATTGCCGCTCGATCGTCGAGGTTGCAGTCACGCTACCCTGCAAGCTAGAGCTTGCCGATCTGCGCTTTTCGATACGCGCTGAGATGCCGAAGCGCTTCCCGGGCGCGGCCTTGTTGTTCGTAGAGTAGCCCCAGGTTGTAATGAGCGTCCGCAAAGCTGGCATCGACTTTCAGCGCGCTTGAATAGGCGGCGATCGCGTCTGCCCGGCGCCCGAGGTCTTCCATTAGAACACCCAGGTTGAACCGCGGTAACGGATCGTCTTCGGAGTAACGAATGGCTGTTTCGTAAACCGCTTCGGCTTCCGGTAACTCACCGCTTTCATGCAGCATGCGGCCCAGATTGATCAGGGCGCCGCAATGTTCCGGATCTTCCTGAATGGCGTGCCGATAGCATTGCATCGCCTGCAGTGGCGACTGTTCTTCCGTTTCGATTCCCTGCCGGAACCATTCTTCGGCGCTCGCAGCAGTCTCTTTTTCAGACTGGAGAAAGCTCAAGCTACCTGCAGCCGTAACTTCAAAATCGAACACGCATTGTCCGGAATGCGGCTCCCATTGCGTGTCCCCCTGGCGCACGAGAACCCGATTGCCGCGCGCGCTGATACGCAAACCGGTGATCGGAATTTCGGCGGGTATCTGCTCGCGCAGCTTCCTGAGGGAACGAGAGACGACTCGTGAAGAAACCTGCGCAGACGACAGGCCCTGCGCTGCGCGCATGACAATCAGGTCCTGAAAGGTAAACCGGTATTCGCGGCGCTTGCCCAGAGCAGGTGCGACGAAACCTGCCTGCACGAAGCCCGCGATTACCGAACGCGAGAGGCCGACGATTTGCTGTACTTCACGCAGCGTGTAGCTGGTCATGCGAGAACTGAAAAAACTTATGTTAGCGCTTGCTGACCTTCTTGCGCTCTGCGGTTTGTGCGGTCTGCGCAGTTGCGCGCTTTGCCGCTTTGCGCGGTTCGGCGGGAGCGGTAATCGACCTGGACGGCTTGGCAGCCACGGCTTTGGCCACGCTTTCGCGTAGCGCCTGCATGAGGTCGATGACCTGGCCGGCCGGCGCGGGTTCGCTCGTCGAGATGGAGATTTGCTCGCCTTCGATTTTCTTTTCGATCAACATCTGGACGCGCTTTTTAACGTCGTCCTGATACGTGGCCGGATCAAACTGGTCGACTGAGATCTGATCGATCAACTGCACGGCGAGCTTGAGTTCCGCCTCCTTGACCTCAGCCTTTTCGATGCCGACATCGGCGATCGTACGCACCTCGTCGGCATAAAGCAGTTGCTGCATGACGAGCCCATCGGCGACCGGTCGGATCTGCACGATGTACTGTTTGCCGCGCGCCGCGTAGCGGGCCAATGCGCTGCGGCTGGTCTGGCGCATGCCCGCGGTGAGCAACGCATAAGGCTTCGTGCCTCCCTTGTCTGGGCCGAGATAGTAGGCCTTGTCGTAGTAAACGGGATCGATGGTGTCGGACGGCACGAACTCGGTGATCTCGATCGTACTCGTCCCTTTTTCTTCCATCTCCTTCAGTTCTTCCGGCGTGAAAGTCACGTATTGATCCTTGGCGAATTCATATCCCTTGATCATGTCCGAGCGTTCGACGATCACATCTTCCTTGATGCAGATGTACTGCTGCTTCAAGCGCGAGCCGCAATCCTTGTGCAGAAGATTGAACGAGATGGCGCCTGATGCCTGTGTCGCCGAGTAGAGCTTGACCGGAATGGAAACGAGACCAAACGATATCGTGAGTGATGCGATCGAGCGGGCAGGCATGTGGGCTCTCCTTTTGATTGGTCTTGCGATTGCGATTCTAATGCCAGCAAGCTCAGCCGGCTACGAAGCTTTTTCGATCCTGCCTCAAACCCACACCGAAAGATCGGCATTACACGACTTCCCGAAACCCGTCGCTGGTTCGCTTCGCTGGCGCCTGGCCGCGCCAACCTGCTCAGCTCGACTGAATCGCCGTCGCCGCGCTTTACAGTCATGCGCGCTCAGGGCCATCATCGGAATCCGGAAATCAAAGTGCTGCCCCGACCACTCCAGACCCAATTAGGCCACCAACTGTCATGACCGAAGCCGTGCCAACTCAAGCGCCTCCCCAGCACCTCGCGCGCACCGATCCGCTTTATATCGTGATGAACGTGGGTTCCGGCGAGCGCGACGCGCAAGCGGCCGCGAAGACCGTGAGCGAGATCCTCGACGCGGCAGGCCAGCGCTTTGAGCTCCATATAGTCGATGATCCACGCAAACTCCGCGAAATCGCCGAGCGCGTCGCAGGCCTTGCCGATCAGAATAGCGGCGCTGTGGTGGCGGCGGGCGGCGACGGCACGATCAATGCCGTGGCGTACGCGACGC